>CAIZHT010000199.1 GCA_903932885.1 uncultured Actinomycetes bacterium | reverse complement strand
GCTTTGATAACTTCTACATCACTGACGATGTTGTGCTTACCGCAGAAATCGAGCATCTCTTGAAGTTCAGGCATTCCACCGATCATGGAACCTGCCATAGAGCGTCGTCCATTGAGAAGGACTCCCGGCTGCACTGCGTAAGGCTCTCCCGGCAATCCGATGACAACAAGGGTTCCGTCGAGCTTGAGTAGTTCGAGGTACTCGTTGATATCGAGTCTCGCGCTCACTGTATTGAGAATCAAATCAAACTTTTTGTGATGCGATTTCAAGTTAGAAATATCTTTTGTGGATACAAAGTGATCAGCGCCCATTGCTAGTGCATCTGCTTCTTTGCTCGGGGAGTGTGAGAAGACTGTTACTTCAGCACCCATAGCGTGAGCAAATTTCACACCCATGTGACCAAGTCCTCCAAGTCCCATGACTCCGACCTTCATTCCTGGACCGGCATTCCAATTTTTCAATGGTGAGTAGAGAGTTATTCCTGCACATAGAAGAGGTGCGACTCCACTTTGATCTAGGTGCGACGGAACGTGAACTGCATAGTCAGCATCGATAACGAATTTATTTGAGTAGCCACCCATGGCAATTGTTTTTCCATCTCGCTCCAGGCCGTTATATGTTCCTGTCATGCCTTCGAGGCAGTAATTTTGAAGACCCTGTTTGCAATTTTCACACACGCGACAAGAGTCAACAAAAACACCGACTCCTACAGTCTCTCCGACGGTGAAATTTTTCACGGACGAACCGAGAGCGGTAACCGTTCCAACAATCTCGTGACCGGGAACCATAGGAAATATTGCAGGACCCCATTCCTCGCGTGCCTGATGAATATCTGAATGACATATTCCTGCATATGAAATGTCGAGAGAGATATCGTTTGGACGCAGTTCACGGCGTTCGAATTCGAACTGTGTAAATTGTGCAGATGCTTTCAAGACAGCTAGGGCGCGAGTTTTCATGATCTCTCCGTTATTAGAGTGTGAATGGTAGTGGCTCAGTAGATGTGTGCGCAGCGCGAGAACCGCGCGCCGTAACGCGTCTCATATGGTGGCGACGACATAGAACTTCATAAGCAATTTCAGATCCCGTAGCAACATCGCCAACTACGACTTGCTCTCCTTCAACAACCATTACGCCACCAGATGTTCGGGCATTATGTGTTGCGCGGGCACCACACCAACACAGTGCCTCGACTTGCAAAGTATTGACTCGGTCGGCTAATTCGACAAGGCGAGCCGATCCTGGAAAAAGTGATGTGCGAAAGTCTGTAAGGATTCCAAAAGCGAAGACATCGATACTCAATCCATCAACAATCTTTGCTAGTTGATCGATCTGAGCACTTTCGTAGAATTGTGCTTCGTCGCAAATGATGTAATCGATGCGTTGACCAATTGATAGTTGATCGACCACAAAGCGATGTAAATCTAAGGTTGGATCAACTTCGATAGCTGGACTTTGTAAGCCAAGACGGGAGGAAATAACCCCAGAGCCCGCTCTATCTTTGGATGTAAAAATTAGTCCCGTGCGGCCGCGGCTCTGATGATTATGAGCAGTCTGCAGCGCGAGAGTGGATTTTCCACTGTCCATCGTGCCGCAGTAATAGATGAGTTCAGCCACGGGCGTATCTTGCCACGAAATTTAGAGAATGCCTCTAGCGGCAAGTTCTCTGCGAAGTGTGGGCACTAATGACAGCGCCATATCTACAGAGATATGCGAGCCGTCTCGATAGGCGACGATTCCATCGACTATCGCAGGGCAGTAGGTTGTACATAGCCATGGTGTGGGATCAATGACATCAAAGCCCCTAATTATTCTTACAGGTGTTTTCTTTGTGGAGTCGCAGATAGAACTCTTACGTGATGCCAGACACGACGGAATATCACGAGCTGGTTGTGGTGTATCAGCGATATAGATAATTTCTTTTGTTTCTCCTTGCAGATCACCAAGCAGTCTTCGCTGACCATCGCTCCACCACCTAGCTTTACTTGGATAGCTTCGTGGTACTTCAAAGTGAGCGAAACTACTTGTGATAACTGCTGCTGGCTTTATTTGCCCAATTCTCTTGATCGAATTCTCTCGCCATTCATTGCAATCTGCCATCTTGAATGCGCCTTGATCTCTGCGCTGCGAATCAACAGCTGGACAAGCAGATTTCGTCAAAGAGATGAGTCTGAAATTGTTTTCCTTCGCTAATTCTTTGAGGGCAGGAAACCATTGAGCTGCATGCGAATCTCCATATAAGACGACCGTTTTCTTACTTGCCTTATCCCCGTAGGTGCAGTCGCCCGACTTGTTTTCCCCGTAATTGACATGACAACCATCGTCATACACACCCGGTCGTTTCATGACATCGGCTAAAGAAAATTTCGTTGTCGTGACACCTTTAATCGTAATTTCATCTGAGGATGTCAGCGTAATTCCTAGAGAAAGTGCCGCCGAAATCAGCGTGAGGGAAAAAGCACCTTGATATATTTTTCTCGGCGATAACTCTTTGTGGCGCAGTGGTTGTTCGACATAACGATGAGTGAGGTGCGCGAGAAGAATTGTTGCCGCGATGCATGCACATCGTTCAATAATATTAAGTGGACGTCCTGCAACTGCGCTAGGAATTACTAAGGCGGGCCAGTGCCATAGGTAGAGGGGATACGAGATTGCGCCGAGCCACTGCGAAATGTGGTTATTGCTCAAGTCATTGAATATTGGAGGCCAAGATTTTATTGACGCAATCAAGAAAAGAGTTGCTAAGACCGGAAGTAATGCTTTCCATCCCGGAAAGGCCGTATTTTCATCATAACGAATTGATGAAATCAGAATTCCAAGAAATGCAAGCCATGGGATTAGTCGAGATTTGAAAAGCGTTGTTGGAACAAAAAGCAACAGAGCGCCCAATCCCAATTCCCAAGCTCGTGTTGGCAGACCGTAAAAAGCCCAAATAGGGGAAGTGTGTGTCTGATAGATAGAGAAGAGCAGAGAGGCACCTGTAACGAGACTAATACCGGCGATGATGTAAATTCGCTTACCCAATTTTGCTAAAGCAAGAATGAATATTGGCCAAACAAGATAGAACTGTTCTTCAACGGCGAGCGACCAATAATGGATTACAGGTGAGGGTGTCGCATTGAGATTCTGGTAATCGTTTTGCCAAAAAGCAAAGAGGTAATTAGAGACATAAAGAGATGCCGCAATGAGATCTTTTCCTAAATTATTTCGAATAATTGAGGGGAGAAGAATCCACGAGATAAGCGCTGTGCAAATGAGTACAAAGGCTGATGTAGGAAGTAATCGTTTGATACGACGTTGGTAAAAGGCAGGCAGGTCAAGAGTCCCATCGCGATCAATCTCTCGAAGGATGAGTCCTGTTATAAGGAAGCCCGAAATAACATAGAAGATATCTACGCCTATAAAGCCACCAGGCATCAGGCGTGCATGAAATAGCGTTACGAGTATTGCGGCAAGTGCGCGAAGTCCTTGAATCTGCGGAATACGCATTTTAGGAGAGCATCAATGAATGGATAGGTATCGATGGATATAGGGAAGAAATGCGTTTACGACCTTCGAGGAAAGGAATTTCTATAACAGTTGCTATGCCACTAACGACTCCGCCACAAGCAGAAATAAGTTCAACGGCTGCGCACATCGTTCCACCTGTTGCAAGTACATCATCAATCAAGAGCACTTCTTGGCCTGGCCTGATTGCATCACTATGAATTTCAATTGTTGCCTCACCATATTCCAGTGCATAACTCTGTGCATG
>CAIZHT010000198.1 GCA_903932885.1 uncultured Actinomycetes bacterium | reverse complement strand
TTTCTCTGGCCCCATTCACGAACCATATTTTCAAGCTCTGGGTTGTGCGCAGTTTGAGAAACATGAGAATGAAGCGCTTTCATCTTTAGATCAAATGTATCTGTGATATCTACAAAGTGATCAGGGTTTGCAAATCCCATCACCCATACTTCTTTTACTCTCCAAGGTTTGAGGCCCTCATCCTTGAGTAAGTCTGTAAATGCAAATGGATTTCTAGCATCTGGATAAACAGCTTGAATTGCTGCTTCACCTGCAGCTAAATGATCAGGGTGGCTCGCACCAATTCGTTCCCAATTTCGCTCAGGACTTTGGCAGACCATGCGATCGGGTTGAGAGATTCTGATTTGTCGCACAATATCTTTGCGAAGTTTGAGAGTTGCTTCTAAATGTCCATCGACATAATTCAAAAAAGTTATATCCGTAACACCAACTGCTGCTCCAGCTGCTCTTTGTTCACGTTGGCGAACAGCGGGCATATCTTCCTTAGCGATTCCAGATTCTTCGCCACCTTGGTCACCATTGGTGCAAAAGACATAGGAGACTTCAATTCCCTTTTTTACCCATTGAGCAATTGTTCCTGAAGCGCCAAAGTCGGAGTCATCAGGATGGGCATTGATAACTAGAACCTTCTTGATCTCACTATCGGCAATCGGTTCCATGAGTCTCTCCTTTGATAATGAGCAATACTAATCAGGGAATGGCTATTTAAAGATAGCCTTCCTTCCTTATGAATGAGTCTAACGATCCACTACTGGCAGGATTGAATCCGCAGCAATCTGCTGCTGTAACCCATGCCGGTGGTCCATTACTTGTTGTTGCAGGTGCTGGTTCAGGAAAAACTCGAGTACTTACTCGCCGTATTGCTTATCTCATGTCTCGACGAAACGTTGCCCCTTATCAAATATTAGCTATTACATTTACAAATAAGGCAGCAGGAGAGATGAAGGAGCGAGTTGCAGATCTTGTTGGGCCAGTAGCAAAGTCAATGTGGGTATCTACTTTTCACTCGGCATGCGTTCGTCTTTTAAGGCAGGAAGCTAATCGCCTCGGATACTCAAATTCATTTTCCATTTATGACTCAGCTGACTCTTTGCGTCTCATCACAATTGTTGCCAAGGAGCTCAACTTAGATTCCAAACGCTATCCAGCACGTCAATTCCAAGCCATGATTTCAAATGCAAAAAATGAGTTGATGGGGCCTAATGACTATGTGAATGCAACATCAAATCAATTTGAAGAAGTTGTCGCTGATGTTTATAGCATTTACCAAAAACGTCTTCAGCAGGCGAATGCCATGGATTTTGATGATCTCATTCTCAAAACTGTTCAAGTTTTACAGCAATTTCCTGAGGCAAAGGCACGCTTTAGATCTCGTTTCCGCCATGTTCTAGTAGATGAATATCAAGATACGAATCATGCCCAATACATACTTGTGAAAGAACTTGTTGGAAACGAATCTGAAGGACTTCCCGCCGCCGAACTTTGTGTTGTAGGCGATGCCGACCAATCTATCTATGGTTTCCGTGGCGCAACGATTCGAAATATTATGCAATTTGAACTTGATTACCCAAATGCAACAACGGTCTTACTCGAACAAAATTACCGTTCAACGCAGAATATTCTCAATGCAGCTAATGCTGTTATTACACAGAATGTCAGCCGCAAAGAGAAAAATCTTTGGTCAGAGGCTGGGGCAGGTTCACCACTAACTGGCTATATTGCCGAGAGCGAACATGATGAAGCTCAATTTGTAACCGATGAGATTCGAGATTTACAAAAGAGTGGCGTATCTCAGCCAGGTGATACAGCAATTTTCTATCGCACAAATGCTCAATCACGTGTTTTCGAAGAAGTCTTTATGAGAAGTGCGCTGCCATACAAAGTAGTGGGCGGGCTTCGCTTTTATGAGCGCCGAGAAGTAAAAGACTTACTTGCTTACTTGCGAGTTCTATCAAATCTCGAAGATGAAATTTCAATTCGTAGAGTTATAAATTTACCCAAGCGCGGAATCGGTGATCGCGCACTTGAGTGTGTAGAGCTATTTGGAAGTGCACAGGGCTTATCTTTTTGGCAAGCCCTCAATCGCGCCAGTGAAGCACCAGGCATTCCAAATCGCGCAGCACAATCCATCAATGAATTCGTTTCGATGCTTATTGCACTCAATGTATTAGTAGAGGCCAAGACGCGACCATCAGTAATTGTTGAGGCTGTACTTGAACAATCTGGACTTTTAGCTGAACTCGAAAGCAGCACTGACCCACAAGACGAAGTACGTGTTGAGAATATGAAAGAACTTTTAGCAGTGAGTATGGAATATGAAGAACGCCCTATTGAAGAGTTAGGTGAAGATGAAGAGATTTCACTTGCTGGATTCTTGGAGAAAGTCTCACTTGTAGCCGATGCAGATGAAATTCCTGAAGGCGAAGATCATGGTGGTGTAGTAACTCTTATGACACTTCATACTGCTAAAGGTTTGGAATTTCCAACAGTCTTTCTCACGGGCATGGAAGATGGAATATTTCCACACTCACGTACTCTTGGTGAGCAAGATGAAATAGAAGAAGAGCGACGTCTTGCATACGTTGGTCTTACACGAGCACGCGAACGTCTTTATATTTCTCGAGCAGAATATCGCTCGTCATGGGGAGCACCTACATATAACCCGGCATCTCGTTTCCTTGATGAAATTCCAGAGAATCTGATTGAGTGGCGCAATGCTTCATCATCATCACTCTCGCCATCATTAGTGAGAAAAACTAGAACAGTTACCGCGGCTCCACCACGAGCAACAGGGAAGAAAATAAACTCAATTGAATTAGCGGTGGGTGAGCGTGTGTCACATGACACATTTGGCCTTGGCACAGTTGTGGCAACTGCAGGCGAGGGCGAAAAGGCTGAAGCAACAATAAATTTTGGAGAGTATGGCGAGAAGCGATTGCTCCTGCGTTATGCACCCGTTGAAAAGCTCTAGGATTAGGCTCTTCGTACATCATTTATTTGAATTGGAGTGATCCGTGGATCTCTTTGAATACCAAGCCCGTGATCTCTTTGAAAAACATGGCGTACCTGTTTTAGCTGCCGCTATTGCACACACTGCAGATGAAGCAGAAGCTGCTGCTAAAAAAATTGGCGGCAAAGTAGTTGTAAAGGCTCAAGTAAAAGTTGGTGGACGCGGAAAAGCTGGCGGAGTAAAACTCGCAGAAGACCCTGCAGATGCTCGTGCTAAAGCTGGGGCAATCCTAGGAATGGATATCAAAGGTCACACTGTTCGCACCGTAATGATTGCAGCAGCGGCTCCTATTGAATCTGAATATTACTTAGCAATTCTTCTAGACCGTTCAAACCGTACATTTTTGGTAATGGCATCAGTATCTGGGGGAATGGATATTGAAGAGGTAGCCCACACCGCTCCTGAAAAATTAGCAAAGATTCCTGTATCGGCAATTGATGGAATTACACCTGCTAAAGCCGCAGAAATTGTTAGTGCCGCACAGTTCCCAGCCGATGTTGCTGATCAAGTTGCACAGGTATTGCTCAAACTTTGGGAAGTCTTCCAATCTGAAGATGCGACCCTTGTTGAAGTAAACCCACTAGTCAAGACAAAAGATGGAAAAGTTATTGCACTCGATGGAAAAATTACTCTCGATGACAATGCTGGATTCCGCCACCTCGATCATGAAGCTTTGATTGATCACGCAGCAACTAACGCTCTTGAAGCGGCAGCGAAAGAGAAAGATCTCAACTACGTAAAGCTCGAAGGTGAAGTTGGAATTATTGGCAATGGTGCAGGTCTGGTGATGAGCACCCTTGATGTTGTTGCATACGCTGGTGAAAAACATGGCGGCGTTCGACCAGCAAACTTCCTAGATATTGGTGGAGGTGCATCTGCGCAGGTTATGGCAGATGGGCTATCAATCATCTTGGGTGATAAAGATGTGAAGAGCGTATTCGTCAACGTATTTGGTGGCATTACTGCATGTGACGCCGTTGC
>CAIZHT010000197.1 GCA_903932885.1 uncultured Actinomycetes bacterium | reverse complement strand
TAAAACTCACGCCAAGCAATCTCTTTTCTAAATACATCGTGGGCTTTACTCTCGCCTAATTCTGCAAGCAAAGTGCGTGGATGTATCTCGCCCCATTTCAAAGGAGCGCTCATCTTGCTTGTGCCATCAATGCCAGCCATATTTCGATCTTCATCATACGTATCGAGTGCCTTAGCTTGAAATTGTTTGAATCTTTTTAGTGCAGCTTTTTCACCTGCTTCAGTTATGACTGCACCTGCAGGTAATTGCCAATCAGGAAATTCACGTGCAAAGCCGTCTGGTTTTATTGCAGGAATTACTTTCGGTGTAACTGCCGGCTTTCGCCAGCCATGTGCACACCATGCTTTATAAAAAGGCGTATAAACGCGATAAGGAGTTCCATCACTTGGTTTGCGAACTCGCCCGGGTGCAACTGCATATGGACTTCCTGTTCTCACAAGTGGAATTCCTGCATCTTCACATTTCTGATCGCGCGCTGCGCCGTATGGTTCATACTCTGCAGATACATGCACAGATGTGGCGTTGTATCGCTTCATAAGATCTTTGAGTACATCGATGTAATCACCACTAATCACATGAAGCGCGCCACCGAGTGACTCATCGAGTGAGCGCAATGACTGACCTAAATAAGCAAGGCGCTTACTTCCCGCCGTTTTGATAAGAGATTTATCCAAGATAAAAACAGGAATGATTTCTTCCCCAGCATCAATTGCTGCAAGGAGAGCGGGATGATCAGAAATGCGCAGATCTCTGCGAAACCAGAGAATGCTGCGTGCCTCTTTTGCCATGGCTGATTCAATCATTTTGAAACAGATATAGCACTTTAGAAATTAGCGGTGTAGCTGCTCCACTGTTGCATCCCAGCCCAGTACTTCTTCAGGCTTGCGAGGTGCCTTGCCAACGTAGCGAGCAGATGGACGAATCAAGCGTCCTGTGCGCTTTTGCTCCAAGATATGTGCAGACCAACCAGCAGTGCGTGCAGCAGTAAACATTGAAGTAAAGAGATGTGAAGGCACTTCTGCAAAATCCAAAATAATCGCTGCCCAGAACTCAACGTTTGTTTCTAGAACACGATCTGGTTGGCGCTCGTGAAGTTCCTTCAGCGCTGCCTTTTCGAGTGCTTCTGCAACTGCATAACGAGGTGCATTCAATTCTTTTGCTGTACGGCGTAATGTGCGAGCGCGTGGATCTTCAGCGCGATATACACGGTGACCAAATCCCATCAAACGCTCTTTGCGATCGAGCAAACCTTTGACATATGCAGTTGCATCGCCAGACTTTTCTACTTCTTCAATCATGTGCAATACGCGCGATGGCGCACCACCATGCAGTGGGCCTGACATCGCACCAATTGCACCGGAAAGTGCAGCTGCAACGTCGGCACCTGTTGATGCAATTACACGAGCAGTAAATGTTGAAGCATTCATTCCGTGTTCTGCAGCAGATACAAAGTAAGCATCAATTGCGCGCACGTGTGCTGGATCTGGTTCTCCGCGCCAGCGAATCATCATTCGCTCAACAACTGTATGTGCTTTATCAATTTCAGATTCTGGAACTGGTGGCACATAAATTCCGCGAGCAGCTTGCGCTAAATAAGAAAGAACCATGACGGATGCGCGCGCTAAGTTACTACGCGCTTCAGCATCATCAATATCGAGTAACGGTTTGAATCCCCATGCTGGTGCAAGCATTGATATCGCTGCCTGTACATCTACGCGAACATCACCTGAGTGCACTGGGAGTGGAAACTTTTCTGCATTTGGAAGACCTGGATTGAATTCATCATCGACAAGTAATCCCCATACGTTTCCAAATGAAACACGACCTACTAGGTCATCGATATCAACGCCGCGGTAGCGAAGCGCGCTACCTTCTTTATCCGGTTCAGCAATCTCTGATTCGAAAGCAATGACACCTTCGAGACCTGGCTTGAAATCATCAGACATGCTGTGCTCCTTTATGTGTAAGTACGAGCCTAATTCTGCACCTATTTGCGGTGTGCTCATAACCACTTGGAATTGAAGATGACGCCAAGGCCAAAGTGACGTTAGATACATCCATGGAAGAAAACCCTTTGGACCGAGACGCTATCCGCGCAATGCGCCGTTCCTATGGCGAGGCTGGCTTGGAGTCACTTCCCGAGGATCCATTTGTCGCATTCTCACAATGGCTAGCAGAGGCTGCCTCCATTCCTGCAATTGTCGAAGCAAATGCCATGGTGCTTTCCACCCTAGATGATGGGGATCAAATTAGTACTCGCACCGTTTTGCTCAAAGATATTTCAGAGGGTGGATTTACTTTCTTTACAAATTACTCTTCACGAAAAGCGCGCGCTATTGAACTCAACAAAAATGTTGCACTCCTATTTCCTTGGTATGCGATGGAGCGACAAATAGCAATAAGTGGAGTTACTGAAAAAATCAGTGCGCAAGAATCTGCCGACTACTTTGCAACGCGTCCGTGGTCGAGCCAAATTGGTGCGTGGGCAAGTCATCAATCCTCACCGTTATCCTCGCGCGAAGAACTTGAACAAAGATTTGTTGGTGCATCACAAAAATGGCCTGAGGGAACAACCGTTCCAGTTCCACCGCATTGGGGTGGGTATCGCGTAACTCCGCTCTCCATTGAATTCTGGCAAGGTCGCTACTCAAGACTGCATGATCGATTGCGCTATGAGCGGGATAACAGTTCCGCTAATTGGGTAATCACTCGTTACTACCCTTAGGCTATGGGCGTGAGCAACGATATAAAGATCCCAGATAACATCAAACCAAAAGATGGTCGTTTTGGTTGTGGTCCCTCAAAAATTCGCCCTGAAGCGCTCAGTGCACTAAGTCAAAGTGGCGCATCAATACTTGGAACATCACACAGACAAAAGCCTGTAAAAAATGTTGTTCATCGTGTTCGTGAAGGCCTCTCATCACTTTTCGCATTGCCAGAAGGCTATGAAGTCATACTTGGTAATGGTGGATCAACAGCATTTTGGGATATTGCAACATTTGGTTTGATTGAAAAGCGTTCTCAACATTTAGTTTTTGGTGAATTTTCTTCCAAGTTTGCATCTGCTGCCGCAGAAGCTCCATTTCTTGGAGATCCAACAGTTATCAAATCTGAGCCAGGTACACATCCTGTTGCAGTTGCTGAAGCAGGAATTGATACATATGCGCTTACTCATAACGAAACAAGTACTGGTGTTTCAATGCCAATTATTCGCCCAGCTGGTACAGAAGGCGCACTTGTTCTAGTTGATGCAACAAGTGCTGCTGGCGGACTCAGCGTTGATATGAATCAATGCGATACCTATTACTTTGCACCACAGAAATCTTTCGCATCCGATGGTGGGCTCTGGATCGCCATCATGAGTCCTGCAGCTATCGCTCGCGCAGAAAAAATCAAGGCTGATAAGCGTTGGGTTCCAGCATTTTTTGATCTTGGAATCGCAATTGAGAATTCACGACTTGATCAGACATATAACACTCCAGCACTTGCCACAATTATTTTGCTTGCAGAACAGATTGAGTGGATGAATAGCAACGGCGGGCTTTCATTTGCTGCCGGACGAAGCGCTCAATCTGCATCAAAGCTCTACACATGGGCTGAAAAAACTTCATACACAACACCATTCGTAACTGATCCAGCTATGCGTTCCAATGTAGTTGGAACAATCAACTTTGACGACTCCATCGATGCAACAAAAGTTGCTGCTGCACTTCGTGCAAATGGAATTGTAGATACAGAGCCATACCGCAAACTAGGAAAAAATCAGCTTCGCATCGGTATGTTCCCTGCAGTTGAGCCAAGTGATATCGATGCACTTACGGCTTCAATTGACTTCGTTGTTGCAGCACTCTAAGTAGTTCATGCCACTTACCTTCAAGCGCGATAAAGTCTTTTGGGTCGTCGCTGCTCAATCCATTGTTATCAATTACTACTTGGGTGGATTTAGTCCTGCGCAGCCACTGCTTCGCGCAGATCAAGGAACTTCACTCACTGTTGCAGGTTTACACGGCACAGCAATGGGAATTGCTGCAATCTTTGCCGGATTTTCCGTACCCCATATGGTTCATAAGTATGGACGCATAAAAACATCCTGGATTGGTGTATTGATTTTCTCCGTGGGAGTACTGATGTTTGTGCTCGGTCCCGGAATTGGATTTACGCTATTTTCAACTTTCCTCACAGGGTTTGGTACATCAACAATTATTAGCAATATCGTGACAATTCTTGCTCAGCACTATAGGAGCGCAGCTGCTCTTGCGATTCCACAAACAAATGCAATCGGCTCAGCTGGTTATGTTGTGGGAACTCTCATCATCGGAATTCTTGCCGGCACAACAATTAGTTGGCGATGGGGACTATTACTTCCCTTACCAATTGCTCTCATCACTTATTTTGTATCACGAGATAAAAATGCAGAAATACATGTTCCACACGAAGATGGGCCACAGCGCGGCAAACTTCCACGACACTATTGGATTGCATTCATTGGCTTCTTCTGCAGTATTTCTAGTGAGTTCGCAATTACTTTCTGGTCTGCGGCGTTGCTTCGTGAGCGCGTAGGTTCAACTGCAGCTGTATCAACAATATGCATTGTTGCAGTTGGTTCTGGAATGGCAATTGGGCGCTGGTATGGAGGAATTGTTCTCAAGAAACTTACTGTTGATCATCAATTAGCTACTGCAATCACACTACAACTTGTTAGCTTTATGATTTTCTGGGTTTCTCATAACCTCGTTGGTTCTCTGATTGCACTCTTTGGTGTTGGGCTCGGAATTTCAACTCAATTCAGTCTCTCATCAGTTCGACTCATCACATTGAGTAACAACAAACCAGATTTAGCGATTGCACGAAGTTCTATTGCCGCTGGTCTTGCTATTGGTCTTGCCCCATTTATGTTAGGTGTTCTTGGTGACAACCTTGGAATATCTCGTGCTTACATGATGGTGCCCGTGCTTATTCTTATCTCGCTCTTTATTACTTTATTGATCCCATCAAAGATTGATAGTCTGCGGGCATGAGTTACAAGACAAGGCGATTAGTTACTCTCACAATCCTGTTCGGACTAATCATTCTTACTGCTATTAGTGGTCTTTAGTACCGCGCTAATACTTATATCTTCAGGAAGACCAACGCGGTTCTTGTATTTTATATAAATAATTGTTGTCGCGGTCAGCGCGATTCCCCCACATGCAGCGATAGTTTGGCGTGTACCAATCAATTCAGACAT
>CAIZHT010000196.1 GCA_903932885.1 uncultured Actinomycetes bacterium | reverse complement strand
TCATGCAGATGTGCGTTTGCTCGATGGCGGGCGCAAGCGTTGGGAACTAGATTCACGTCCCTTCGTTACAGAGGTTCCAACTCGTACTGCGACTCGCTATGTTGCAAAGGAGCGCGATAACTCAATTCGTGCATTCCGCGACGAAGTAATTGCAGCAATTGGCAGAGTAAATATTGTCGACGTTCGCTCACCTCAAGAATTCAGTGGTGAACTTGCAGCACCTGCGCACCTTCCACAAGAGGGTGGACAGATCAAGGGTCATATTCCAACTGCGAAAAATATTCCGTGGTCAAAGGCTGCAAACGAAGATGGAACATTCAAATCTGAAGCAGAACTTACTGCGCTCTACCAAGGAGCCGGTGTTGATCTTTCTAAAGACACAATTGCGTATTGCCGAATTGGTGAGCGAAGTGCGTTCTCATGGTTTGTACTTCACGAATTACTGGGTGTAAATAATGTAAAGAACTACGACGGTTCATGGACTGAATACGGTTCATTAGTCGGCGTTCCAGTAGCGCTAGGCGCTTAATGCGTACATGCGGTGCAACACCAGGTGGTCCATCACTCGATGGCATCGACATCACAACGCAAAGTGTGATTCAGGGGGTCGTGCTATCTACTAGCGCGAGTGATGGCGTTCCTAATGGAAGTGCCATCACAAATGCTCACGTGCGTTTGTTGGATTCATCTGGTGAATTCACCGCAGAGGTTCCGACCAATCTAGAGGGTCAGTTCCGCTTCTTCGCCGCTCCTGGTGTGTGGACTCTTGTAGTTCTTGCACCAGGTGCGCGCAAGGAATTACAGGTCATTGCGACAAAAGGTGAACCACTTGACCTTGTCATTGAACTTTCATAAGTAAGGTACTCACATGGCCGATCAACACGAATTACGCGAAAAGGGTTTACGCCTTACGCCACAGCGCGAATTAGTACTTGCTGCAGTGCGCGAACTTGGACACTCAACACCGGAAGAAGTTGCTGAGAAAGTGCGCCTGACGCATCCGGGAATTAATCTTTCAACTGTGTATCGCAATCTTGAAACACTTGAAAATGTTGGCCTTGTTCAACACACTCACTTAGGCCATGGCGGTGCTACGTATCACGCAGCCGAAGAGATCACGCATCTGCATCTTGTCTGTGGAATCTGTGGCTCCGTAGGAGATGCACCCATCGACGCTGCTGCCAATTTTGTTAACACACTTGCCGATGATTATGGTTTCAAGACCGATGTTTCACACTTTGCCATCTATGGCACCTGTGCAACATGCGCAGAGAAGCTCTAAAGCGCTACGTGGAGTAGATTCTCCTTTTGTGAGTGCAGTCCTTGTAGAAGATGGCCCAGATAAGGGCGCTATTTGGCATTTCGGTGAGCCAGTAAAAGAACAACGCGCACTCGAAGCAGGCACTGGTTGGGCCGATCTTTCACACTTGGAAATAATTGCAGTCAGTGGTGTTGATCGTTTGAAATGGTTACACGATATAACAACGCAATTTTTGAGTGAATTACCAGTTGGTCAATGGACTGATGCAATGATTTTAGATCCACGCGGACATGTGGAATATCAATTCAATTTAGTTGATGATGGCGAAACAACATGGTTAGTACTCGACCCCGGATATAGCGCCACGCTCATCGAATATCTAACAAAAATGAAATTCATGTTACGCGTTGACGTTCGCGATGCATCACGGGAATATTCAGTTCTGCGCGCACCAGGTGTCGCCGATGCAATTGGTGGGCCATACGCACTTGTTCCACGCGCTGAACTCGAAGAGATGAAAGCACTTTTCAATACAACTGCTACACAAATTGGAACATGGGCACTCGATGCAATTCGTGTTGCAGCAGGGCGACCACGCATTGGCTTTGATACCGATGCTAAATCAATTCCAAATGAACTTGGAGTACTCAACGGCGCAGTGCATATGAATAAGGGTTGTTATCGCGGGCAAGAAACAGTTGCAAAAGTATTTAATCTCGGAAATCCACCACGTCGCTTAGTGATGTTGCACCTCGACGGTAGCGATGTAGCTTTCCCAACAGTAGGTAGCGATGTTGAAAATGATGGAATAAGAGTTGGTTTCCTCGGAACTGTTGCGCGCCATCACGAACTAGGAACCATTGCACTAGCAGTAATCAAGCGCACGACACCCATTGATGCAACGCTTACCGTTGCAGGAGTTCCTGCATCACAGCAAGTAATCGTGGCAGCGCAATGAAGTTTCTATCTCAAGTATCTCTTGTTCTTATTGCTGGCCTAGCGATTATGTGGGCTGTAAGAAAGATTTAGTAAAAACTAATAGATAAGTGCCTGTGTTGCCTCCGCTGTAATTTCTTCAACATATGCTGCAGCTCCTGCAATACGAATTCCAGAGATTAGATCTTCTTCTTTTATATCGCGTCGAACGGCGCATTGCGTGCATAAAGTCAGAGTTCCAGCTGCAAGAATTATCGCAATTGAATCCGTAATAGATGGTGCGTGATCTAAATGAAATTCTTGTGCGCGACCCGGTAGTGCAAGCCAGGATGCTTCACCTGTTAGCCAAAATGAGACCGTAATTCCTGATGCCAGCGCTGTTGTTGCAACAGTAAATGCTTGTGCTAAACGTTCAGGGGCTTCTACTCCGCTGGCCAATTTGATAACTAAGTTAGTACTGCGTGACATGGCACAACTCTAAAGCAATTCGCCATGGCGTAGGCTTACCTCCATGGAGCTCGCAACCTCAATAATTCTTGGCCTCGTAGCCATTGTGTTGGGTATTGCACTCATTTTCTACGCATTCAAAGGACGCCAAAGTCAGGCGCGATCATCTCGTGATTACAAGAGAGGCAGACTCTAAGTGGTCTTCACTATTCCAGAAGGTTTACATTCCGATCTCAATCCACTTGCTTGGCTAGTTGGAACTTGGCGTGGAAAAGGTCGCGGTGAATATCCCAATGTTCCTGCTTTTGAATTCGCGCAAGAAGTTGTTTTCAATCATGATGGGCGACCATTCCTAAATTACTATTCACGTTCATGGATTCTCGATGCCGAAGGCGAGGTTGTGCGTCCCGGTGCATCTGAAGTTGGTTTCTGGCGCGCAAAGCCAAATAATGTTTTGGAAGTAAATATCTCTCACAACACAGGAATTACTGAAGGCTGGGTTGGACAATTCGATGGTCCAAAGATTCAACTCGTAATGGATCAGGGATATTCAGCGCCAACAGCAAAGATTGTTACAGCAGGAGTTCGTTTATACGGACTCGTTGCCGGCGAACTTTTCTTTGCATATGACATGGCAGCTGAGGGACAAGAGTTGCAAGCTCATATCTGGTCGAGCTTAGAGCGCCAAACGGATTAGAGATGCAAGAAATAAATCGCGGAGAACTACTTGCCACCATGACGCGCAGCGGGATGGTGGAATCACAACACTACGGTCACCTGGTGTTACTCAATGCCGATGGTTCTATTCTGCTCGAATTGGGCCAACCTCGTGCACAAATGTTTCCCCGCTCCTCAATCAAATCAATGCAGGCCGTTGCGATGGTGCGAAATGGTTTGAATTTCGAAGGCCGCAATCTAGCCCTTGCATGTGCAAGCCATGGCGGTACTGACGAACATCAAGAGGTGGCACTCGAAAATTTAGCAAGTGTTGGTTTAGGCGCAGATGCACTGATGAATACACCAGATAGACCAATCTCAGATATTGCGCGAAAGGCATGGGGGGATAAGCCACCAACATCCCTTGCAGCAAATTGCAGTGGAAAACATTCAGCAATGCTCGCTACCTGCGTTGCAAATAGCTGGGATCTAAAAACTTATAAGAGCGCGGATCATCCATTACAAATTGCAATCAAGAAAGAGATCGAAATTCTTACTGAAGAAAAGATTGAATTGACGAGCACAGATGGCTGCGGTGCACCACTATTTGCGATGAGTACCTTGGGAATGGCTCGCGCAGCACGCACGATGCGAATTTCTGGAGATCCCGTCCATAAGAAAATTGTTGATGCATGCATTGCTAATCCCCGAATGATTCTTTATGAAGGCTCATTTGATACTCGTGTAATGAAGAAAGTTCCAGGACTGTTTATCAAAGGTGGAGCAGAGGCAGTTATGGTTGCTTCTCTGCCAGATGGTCGAACTATTGCATGGAAGGTTCTCGACGGTTCACAGCGTGCAGATGGCCCAATAATGGTCGGCGCACTTGC
>CAIZHT010000195.1 GCA_903932885.1 uncultured Actinomycetes bacterium | reverse complement strand
TGATCTGAAAGGGGACGGCAACATAGGTAATCATTGAACCTAAGTTGGTGATGAGCCCAGATGACCAGAGATTTCGAAAATCCCGAGATTTTCGCAGTGGCGCTAGGTCAATGGTGAACTTTTTCAATGAAAAGTCTGCTCTTCTCCAGGAAATGCACCGCTTCGGACATCGTTTGCATATTCAGTGGCTGCTGCAAGCATTTCTGCCCGCAAATTTCGATATGCCTTTGCAAGTTTAGGGGGATTTTCTGTAATACCCATCAAATCTGTCCATACCAATACCTGCGCATCGCAACTATTTCCAGCCCCAATTCCAATCGTTGGAATGGATAGTGCGCCAGTAATTTTCTGGGCTAATTCACCTGGAATAAGTTCTAGAACAATGGCAAATGCTCCTGCTTTTTCAAGGGCCAATGCAGCCTCAAGAATCGAATCTCCATCGGCGCGACCCTGAACGCGATACCCACCTAATTGATGGAGGGCTTGAGGAGTCAGGCCGAGGTGGCCCATCACTGGAATTCCACTGGCTACTAATTTTTCAACGGTAGCAATGTGAGCACCTTCTAGCTTTACACCCATCGCTCCAGACTCCTTGAAAAAGCGAGTCGATGTTGCAAGTGCTTGTTCGGGCGATGATTCATATGAACCAAAGGGAAGGTCTGCAATAACAAGTGCCCTCTTTGAACCACGAACCACGGCGCGAGTCAGTGGAATCAGTTCATCGACAGTGACGGCGATCGTATTTTCCCCGCCAAGGAAATTATTTCCCGCGCTATCTCCAACGAGGAGTACTGGAATTCCTGCTTCATCAAATATTTGCGCAGTCATCGATTCATAGGAAGTGAGCATCGCCCATTTTTCGCTACGTTTTTTTGCTGTAGCGAGATCAAGGATGGTGACACGGCGATGCGTGGCTCCGCCATAGAGGGATTCCATAATGTCCTTTCGGCCTCGAAGCTTCAAAGTGAAGTCCCCGGGAGTTATGTAGGTACGTCGCCAAGGGTACCCCCGTTACACTTGAAATATGAAGTTGCGTGTAGCGCTGGCGCAGATCAACCCCACCGTGGGTGATCTCGCGGGCAATAGCGCGCTCATTCGTGCCAACCTCAAAGAGGGTAAAAAAGCTGGCGCACATGTCGTAGTTTTTCCAGAAATGATCCTTACTGGATATCCCGTTGAAGACTTGGCGACAAGGCCATCATTTCAACGCGCCAGCATTGATGCTGTTGCGCAACTTGCCAAAGATATTGAATCCGATGGATGTGGCGACTTAGTTGGCGTTGTTGGCTATCTGGATCGAAATAATGGTGCCCCTCAAAATGCCATTGCCTTGATACATGGAGGGCAAATAAAAGCCCGTTACGCAAAGCGCCACTTACCTAACTATGGCGTCTTTGATGAATACCGAAATTTTGTATCAGGTGATGGCACATTGGTTGCCCGTGTCCACGGAGTCGATATTGGTTTTGCAATTTGTGAAGATATTTGGCAAGAGGCCGGGATGCTTGCCGACTTAGCTAAACGCACCCCTGGATTAGTTCTTGTTCCCAACGGCTCTCCCTTTGAACGAAAGAAAGATGGAGTCCGACTATCTCTGGTACAAAAGCGCGCTAAAGAAGTTGGCGCTCCATTTGCATATGTGAATATGACAGGTGGACAAGATGATCTTGTCTTCGATGGCGACACAATCGTTGTCGATGCAAGTGGAAAATTACTTGCACGAGCTGCCCAATTCGATGACCAATTATTAGTTCTCAATATTGAAGCCAAGGGTGCTACGAGCAAGCCAGATGTAACTATTAGTGAAGATGAAGCAGTTATTGCATCACCTATCGCCGGCCTTATCGCACCAGAGATTTCTGAAGTTGAGCAGATATGGAAAGCACTTGTTCTTGGCTTGCGCGATTACATTGAAAAAAATGGATTCCGCTCCGTTGTCCTAGGTTTATCTGGCGGTATCGATTCAGCACTCGTTGCAGCGATTGCTGTAGATGCTTTGGGAGCAAAGCGTGTCAATGGTGTTGCGATGCCAAGTAAATATTCATCTGAGCATTCCATAGAGGATGCCCAAGAGTTTGCGAAAAATACAGGAATACATTTTCGCACCGTTGCAATATCACCGATGGTCGACTCTTATATGGCCAATCTGACGCTCAAAGGTTTAGCTGAAGAAAATCTACAAGCCCGCGTTCGTGGAACGACGCTTATGGGTATTTCAAATCAAGAGGGTCACTTAGTTTTAGCCACTGGAAATAAGAGCGAGCTCGCAGTTGGATATTCAACTCTCTACGGTGATGCTGTTGGCGGATATGCCCCGATCAAAGATGTTTATAAAACAGATGTGTGGGCGCTGGCCAGATGGCGCAATGCGCAAGCAATCGCAGCAGGAGAAGCAGCACCTATTCCAAAGCGCTCCATAACTAAAGAGCCAAGCGCTGAACTTCGCCCAGATCAAAAAGATACGGATTCCTTGCCAGATTACGAATTACTCGACAAAGTATTGATGCGCTACGTCGATGGCGATGAGGGCTTTGACTCACTTACTGCAGCAGGCTTTGATATTGCACTTGTTACTCGCATTATTGGCTTAGTGGATAAGGCTGAATATAAGAGGCGCCAGTACCCACCTGGAGCCAAAGTGAGCGCTCGAGCATTTGGAAAAGATCGTCGCCTACCTATGACTTCACGCTGGAGCGAAGAGTAAGCCCGCTTTTCGTAACACAGCCGTAACGAAGCATTGGCACAATGCCGTTCATGTCCCCACATGATTCAGAACATATGAGCAAGCAAGAAGATTTCGTCCTGCGCACATTAGAAGAGCGCAATATTCGATTTGTGCGATTGTGGTTTACCGATGTTCTTGGTTTTCTCAAATCAGTAGCGATTGCACCGGCAGAACTACAGAGTGCATTTAGCGAAGGAATCGGCTTTGATGGCTCTGCAATTGAAGGCTTTGCTCGAATGACTGAATCAGATATGTTGGCAAAACCAGATCCAACTTCTTTTTCAATCTTGCCATGGCGCACCGAAGCACCAGGGGCGGCGCGAATGTTCTGCGATATCACCATGCCAGATGGCACACCATCACCATCTGATCCACGCAATGTATTGCGTCGCACTCTCAACAAAGCCGCAGAGATGGGTTACACCTGTTACACACACCCAGAGATTGAATTTTTCTTATTCAACGAAAAACCTGAAATTGGAAAAGCACCTGTTCCCGTAGATCAGGGTGGATATTTCGATCACACACCAGCAGTTGTGGGTCACGATTTCCGCCGTCAAGCAATCACGATGCTTGAAGCCATGGGTATTAGCGTTGAATTTAGTCATCATGAAGGTGCACC
>CAIZHT010000194.1 GCA_903932885.1 uncultured Actinomycetes bacterium | reverse complement strand
TGATCCGAGTGAGACCAAATTATCCATCGTTGGATGCAAGAGGTTTCGAAGTGCTGCGCGATGAATTGGCCATGCAACGATGAGGACAACGGGGGCAGTCAATGCAATGACAAGCCAAGCAGTTGGTGAATATGTGGGATGCAGTATTCCCAATAGATCTAAAGTATCGTGAATCCACATATCTATTGAATGATGCCAACTCATTATCATTGATATTGCGATGGCAGGTATCGCAAAGAGCGCCGCAAAAAATAGCGCTATTGCTGATTTCTTATTATGCATAGCTATATGCGATGAATCTCCTAGTGGGGATGCAGAATATCCAGCATCTTTTATTTTTTGTATGAAGACTTTTGGATTTATCTCCCCTGGAGCCAATATGTGCACAGTTTCGCTACCAAAATTCACACTCGCCTTAACTCCTTCAATGGAATTGAGGGCGCGCTCTATCGCATTCACACAAGCGGAGCAGGTCATACCCTCAACTGCAAGAGTTGTCTGTTCAAGTGAAGTGCTCATGAGAGTGCTTCTACGATCTTTGTGTGCAAGATTCCATTTGTTGATAATCCACTTTTTTGAAATGGGCCATTAATTCCATTTGTTCCTGAAAATTCGCCGCCGGCTTCGCGCACGATGACATCAAGTGCTGCCATATCCCACAGAGCAAGTGATGGCTCGATAGCAACATCAACAGCGCCTTCAGCAACCAACATATGTGACCAGAAATCTCCGTAACCACGTGTGCGCCAAGCGCTATCTAATAGTTTTCTAAATGATGAGAGCTTTTCATTCCAACCCATAAAGTCTGAGTAAGCAATTGATGAATCAGAAATAGAATTTACTTTCGAAACTGAAATCTTTTTAGGTGCACCATCTGCGAAAATGACATATGCGCCAGAACCCTTGGAGGCAAACCATCGGCGTGATAGTGCTGGAGCGCTGACTACCCCAACTACAACGCTCTCTTTTCCATCAGAACTTCGTTCAACTAAGCCAATCAAAGTTGCCCATGTTGGAACTCCGCGCATGAAATTCTTTGTTCCATCTATTGGGTCAATTACCCAGTAGCGCTGTGCACTTTCTTTACTGTTACCAAATTCTTCACCAACGATTCCATCCTGTGCTCGCTCTTTAGCGATGGCAGCAGTTATTGCTTGCTCGGTTGAACGATCTGCATCGGTTACTGGAGTGTTATCGGGCTTCGTTGAAATTGCTAAATCTTGTGCTTGATAGCGATCTAATGTGATTGCATCGGCAATATCTGCAAGACGGTGCGCAAATGCTAAATCGTCTAAGTAAGCAGATGTGCTCATGCGCTTTAGTCTAGCGAAGCAAGATTTTCTGTGGCGATTTCACCCTTGATTGAAAGCAATGAACGAAGGCTTTCTAAGCGTGCAGTACGTGCCGAATTAGTCACACCATCAGGTGCTGCCCATGCATCCAATCGGCAATCTTTCTCATTGTGAGAGCAGTTGTTCATACATGTTGCCGCCACTTCGGATAAGTCACCAAAGGCTGCAACAATTTTGTTTGGATCTAAATGCGAGAGGCCAAAGGCTCGAATTCCTGGAGTATCAATAATCCAGCCATCTTGTAGTTCTAGGGTTGCAGCAAGTGGAAGAGCAATTGCACTAGAAGAGGTATGTCGGCCGCGACCAGTTACATCATTGACATCTCCAGTAAGGCGCATTGCATTGGGAACAAGTGCATTGATTAAGGTTGACTTTCCAACACCTGAATGTCCAACTAATACTGAAGTCTTGCCAAGTAATATCCCGCGCAACATCTCAACATCCCTTGCTCGAGAATCTGTCTTTATAGAAGTATGAATAATCTGAACTCCAAGATGTGCGTAATCTGAAAGAAAAGCAGGTGCTTCTCCTAAATCATTTTTAGTGATGAGAAGTATTGGAGTTATGCCTTCATTGAATGCACAGACTAGAAAACGGTCAATGAGCCCTCTTCGCGGCTCTGGGTTCGATGCTGCAACAACAATTACTAATTGATCAATATTTGCAACAATCGTACGCTCAACTTTTGCATCATCATCTACCGTTCGACTCAAACTATTGCGTCGCTCTTGTACTGCAACTATTCGCGCTAATGAGCCTTCACTTCCCGTTACATCACCAACAACGGAAACAAGATCTCCCACAACAACTGATTTAGGCCCTAGTTCTCGTGCTCTCATCGCTGTAATAATTGTGCCGTCATCGGTAATACATGTTTGTCGACCACGATCGACAGTTGTTACTAATGCCTGTAATGCATTTGAATAATCAGGGCGATCTTTACTGCGTGGTCGAGTGCTTCGCGCTGGACGAATGCGAGCGTCGGACTCGTCATATTCACGTTTTGCCATCATTGAAGGATGGAGCTCCATAAACCTGGAAAATCTGGAAGTGTTTTTCGAGTTGTAGCAATGTTTTCTACTTCAACACCTTCTACAACTAGGCCAATAACAGCGCCAGCAGTTGCTAAGCGATGATCGTCATAGGTGTGGAAGGTTCCACCATGTAATGGTGCAGGAGTTATATGCAGTGAACTCTCTTCTTCGCGCACATTTCCACCGAGTGAATTTATCTCGCGAGTAAGGGCAGCAAGGCGATCAGTTTCATGTAAGCGCAAATGTCCAATGCCACGAAGGTGCGATGGGGAATCTGCTAATGCGGCAAGTGCTGCTATTGATGGAGTGAGCTCACCAACATCATGTAAATCAATATCTATTCCAGAAATCTTTCCAGTACCTGTCACGGTGAGACCTTCTGCATGTAATTCAACGTGTGCACCCATGCGTGTGAGAATTGAACGGAGTTGATCTCCTGGCTGTGTTGTTTTCATTGGCCAATCTGCAATTGTGATGCTGCCACCGCTGACCATTGCCATTGATAAGAACGGGGCTGCATTTGAAAGATCTGGCTCAATAACTATTTCTTTACCAAGCAGATTTCCCGATTTCACAGTCCATGTATTCGACTTCGAATCGACTACGACGCTCGCTCCAAAATCTCTGAGCATTTCAACCGTCATCTCAATATGAGGCATCGATGGAAGTGAGGTGCCGACATGGCGTGCAATAAGGCCGCTTTTCATACTTGGTGCAATAAGTAGTAGCGCTGATAAAAACTGGCTAGATGCACTTGCATCAATAACTAACTCTCCACCAGCTATTTCTCCGCTGCCATGTAAAACCATAGGCAAGCTGTAACGACCATCGTGGCTCATTGATATTCCAAGATCTTCTAGTGCTTTTATAACCGGCCCCAGTGGTCGCTCATGTGATCGAGGATCTCCATCAAAGGAGATATCGCCTTGAGCAAGGGCTGCAAATGGTGGCAAGAAGCGCATGACGGTTCCTGCATTTCCAACATCAATACTTATATCTCCATGCAATGTCGCTGGTGTTACCTTCCATTGCAACTCTTCAATTCCATCGACAATTGTTCGAATCTCTTCAATACCAACACCAAGGCTGCGCAAACCACTGACCATAAGTTCTGAGTCGCGTGATACCAATGGGCGTCGTAGTAAAGATGGAGTTGTGCATTGTGAAGCAAGAATGAGGGCCCTATTTGTAACGGATTTCGAACCGGGAATTACGACGCGCGAAATTACACTGCGTGCTCCTCTAAATGGCGCAGGCCAATGAGGTTGAACTTTCGCGTCAGACATGTGCTCAGTCTATCCTTCTCGCATGTGTGGTCGTTATGCCCAAAGCGCGCAGATGCGAGATCTCATAGAACAATTTGAGGTTACTGGTGTCGCGCCACAAGAGGCTCTACCCCAAAATTGGAATATTGCTCCGACAAATGAGATTTACATTATTCGCTCATCTGCATTCAATGGTGGAGATGCACTCTCACGAGATTTAACAACACTCTCATGGGGATTGATTGCTCCATGGCTCAAAGATGAAAATGAAGCGAAAATTTCTCAATCTCGTGCCATCAATGCGCGCAGTGAATCGATACATGAGAAACCAACTTTTCGTGATGCATTTCGTCGAACACGTTGCCTTATTCCTGCCGAAGGGTATTAC
>CAIZHT010000193.1 GCA_903932885.1 uncultured Actinomycetes bacterium | reverse complement strand
CAGTTGCGGTTCCTAAGGTGAACGCGCAAGATCTCAAAGAGATTGAGCACCACTAGCCCGCTTCGCTACAACTAACCACACCCCGATAACTGTAATAAGGGTTCCTATAAAGCCATACATGCTTACCTTCTCACCGAAGAGGAAATAAGCCTCGATGGCAGTTACGGGTGGAACTAAATAGTAATAAGAAGAGACGCTAGCTGCGCTTCCATCACGCAACAAATAGAAGAGAAGCAATATTGCGCCGACCGAAAGAACGACGATAAGCCAGATGAGTGAGAATATAAAACGTGGATCCCACGTGACAGACACATCCTCGGAAGCAAGTGCAAGAGCTCCAATAGAAAGTGCTGTCATTGCATACTGAATTGAAGTTGAAGAAAGAACCGGAAGCGCGCTTCCAAATCGCTTCTGCAAGATCGTTCCACTTGTTCCACCAATAAGGGCTATAACGCAACCAGCAAGTGCCATCAATGGAATATCAGAATCTATTGTTATTCGGGGAGCGAGCACGATAACTAAACCAAGTAGACCTAAGAGCAAACCTGCAATTTTTCGCACGCTAAGATCTTCTTTGAGAAAAACCGCCGCAAAGACAGAGACCAACACAGGTTGCACGCTGACTATGAGAGCAACTATTCCCGCGGGCAATCCCCTACTGACAGCATAGAAACAGCCTCCAAGATATGCAGCGTGCAGGGTGAGTCCAATTGCACTTGATTGAATAAAGATTGCACGAGATATTTCGAATCTCTTATTGACCATAATTGCAATCAGTGCGAGAAGTGGCGCAGCAATAAGCATGCGTAGCGCTACGAATGTGAAAGGTGGCGAATATGGAATTCCGTATTTCACACCGATAAAGCCAGTACTCCACAGAAGGACGAAAAGAAAAGGCGCAATGCGCCCAAAAACCTTACTCACCTAGATATTAATGTGAAGAGGTTGAAAGGGGCTTTTCGTACTCTGTAACCATTCCAATGATGCTAATAACCAAGACTGAGAATCCAATAAGGGTGAGCCACCAACCGATGATCAAGCCCATACCCGCAACGCACATGCTTAGTGCAACAGGTAGAGGCCACCATGAATGTGGGCTGTAGAAACCAAGTTCGCCGGCGCCATCTGATATCTCTGCTTCTACATCATCTTCGGGAAGCGTTGTACCGATTCGACGTTGTGTAAACCAAACATAAAATCCGACCATGCCCGCCAAAAAAGCAGAGAGAAGCATCGCTGTAATACCAAGTGGCTCACCATCGACTTGCCAATAAACAATAGTGATGAAGACATAGAAAATTGAAAGCCCACCAAATAAGCGCCAGTTAGTTACCACGAATTAGTGCCCCTCAGTTTTTATATGTGGGTGGTGTAAATCAAATGCGGGACGCTCACTACTGATGCGAGGCATCGATAAGAAGTTATGTCGAGGTGGTGGGCACGATGTAGCCCACTCTAATGATGAACCGTATCCCCATGGGTCATCGCACTCTACAAGTGGTGCGTTACGTGTGATCCAAATATTTATCATAAATGGAATCATCGAGAAGGCGAGCAAGAATGAACCAATAGTTGAAACAGTATTCATAAATGTAAAGCCATCAGTTGGAAGATAGTCGGCGTAACGACGTGGGAAACCTTTGATACCTAACCAGTGCTGGATAAGGAATGTGAGGTGGAAGCCAAAGAATGTTGTCCAGAAGTGGATCTTTCCAAGACGTTCATTGAGCATGCGTCCTGTCATCTTTGGCCACCAGAAATAGAAGCCTGCAAACATTGCAAATACAACTGTTCCAAAGAGCACATAGTGGAAATGCGCTACAACGAAATAAGAAGCCGAGACTGCAAAATCAAGTGGTGGCGAAGCAAGAATGATTCCTGTAAGCCCGCCAAAAAGAAATGTCACTAAGAAACCCATTACCCACAACATAGGTGTTTCAAAGGAGACATGACCGCGCCACATTGTGCCGATCCAGTTGAAGAATTTCACACCTGTTGGAATACCGATGAGGAAAGTCATAAAGGAGAAGAAGGGCAGCAACACTTGTCCGCTAGCAAACATATGGTGGGCCCAGACTGAAACTGAAAGTGCTGCAATTGCAATTGTTGCTGCAATCAATCCCTTATATCCAAAGATTGGTTTGCGACTAAAGACAGGAAGAATTTCAGTAGCAATTCCAAAGAATGGAAGTGCCAAGATATAAACCTCTGGATGACCAAAGAACCAAAATAAGTGTTGCCACAGCATCGCCCCGCCATTAGCTGGATCAAATAGATGCGAACCAAAGAGTCTGTCTGATTCCAAACCAAGGAGTGCAACAGCTAGTGGTGGGAATGCAAGTAGTACCAATATTGATGTGAGCAGAACGTTCCAAGAAAAGATCGACATTCTAAACATTGTCATACCAGGTGCGCGCATTGTGAAAATAGTTGTAATGAAATTTACGCCGCCGAGAATTGTTCCAATTCCACCAATTGCAAGACCCATCACCCAAAGATCTCCACCGATACCTGGTGAATATGTTGAGTTAGAAAGTGGAGCGTAAGCAGTCCAACCAAATGATGCCGCTCCCCCGGGACTGAGGAAACCAGCAAATGCCATAAGGCCACCAAAGAGATAGAGCCAGTACGAGAGCATGTTCAATCGAGGGAAAGCAACATCTGCTGCACCAATTTGTAGCGGCATGATCACGTTGGCAAATCCAACAAAGAGTGGAGTAGCAAACATCAAAAGCATGATTGTGCCGTGCATTGTGAAAATTTGGTTGTACTGCTCATTACTCAAGAACTGCATACCTGGACGCGCTAGCTCTGAGCGAAGTACCAAAGCAAGGATTCCACCGATGAGGAACCATGCAAATGAGGTAATCAGATACAAATAGCCAATAGTTTTATGATCTGTACTTGTAACAAACTTTACAAAACTACTTCCCTTACGTGTGGGGACTAATCCACCTGCGGCAACTGTTGGGCGTTGTGCATACGTTGTCATAGAACGGCCCCCTTCAATGTTTCAAGATAACTCTGATATTCCCCCGGCGTTACAACTTTGACTGTAAAAATCATCTGAGTGTGGTTTCTTCCGCAAAGAATGTTGCATCGACCCGGGAAGCTCCCGAGTTTGTTGGCAGTAAATTCAATGTAATTCGTAACTCCTGGAAGATTTTGTATCTGAATCATGAATGCAGGAATCCAAAATCCGTGCACAACATCATTTGCAGTGATTGTGTAACGAACACGTTCTCCCAGAGGGACATAAAGAGTTGGTGGCTGTGCTGGAGTTCCCGTGACTACTGCCTTCGGACCAGCCTCAGGGTAGGAAAATTGCCACGACCATTGAATTCCTTCAACGCCAATTTCGTGGGCAACAGTGGAAGGAGATTTTTCAGTTATCTCGTTCTGCTTCACGGCGGTGAAGTAAAAGAGAACCGCAACGATGATGAATGGAATTATTGTGTAAGCAATTTCAACAGGAACGTTGTACTGAGTTTGTTTAGGAAATTCCGGGCCACCAACTTTTTTACGATGAAAAATAGCTGGCCAGATGATCAAGATTAAAGTGATTACACCTACAACACCGGCTGCAATCCATGCGCCTTGCCATAAGGAAAGTGAGATGTCATTGACGCTTGAAAGATTTTCTTCAAAGCCCAGTCCTGAAACTTTGGAACAACCCGTTAGTCCCATGAGGGCTGGTGCGAGAAGAAGCAACCAGCGAAAGGGAGAACGTCCCTGTGGTTGCTCTTTGCTCATAGGGTAAGAATAGTGGCGTATTTACGCTGACCGCCTAATCGATAGTAATCTCACGCAGGTGGTTCGTGTCACAGGAAATTTCCAAAAAGAGAGCCCTTTGCATCCAAAAGCACAAGGCGCACTGTTGGCTGCCTTTGATGCCGGATGGGCAGATCCACGCAAACTCTCATCCCCCTCATCAAAGGCTCATCACATGCGCCAAGAGGCCCTTGAATCAATTGCATTTCAACTCTCTGTGCGCCTTGATGAGATAGAGATTCTGGGTGAACCCCTTCTTGGCCATTACTTATCGATTGCTGGACTCACTACAGCCCCTGATTCAAAGATTTTCTATGCAGCAACATCGAGAAGTGAAGTAATAGCTACGGCGCGGGCATTTACGCCAATAGAGCTACCCGTAGATATCGACGGAAATATTGAGTGCTCCCACTACGACGGAGCGGGAGTTTTATCTCTACAGATTGCTAATGGTGAGACCGGAGTAATTTCTCAGGTCGAAAAAATTTGCGCACTATTTCCACGCGCGCATATTGCCTGTGATTCAACTACAACGCCAGATATTTCCCTGATGCCTGCGCGATGGGATAGCGCGCTCTTTGATTCCACGTCATGGTCTGGCCCTGCCGGTATTGCAGTTCTGGCTATTCGAAATTCCAAAGAATGGAAAAACCCATTGCCACATATTGGGATTTCTCGAGTTCCACAGAGCTACTCACTACCACTACTTCTCTCCTCCGTTGTCGCACTCGAAGCATGGAAATCTGATCTCAACGAAGATCTTCGACTACGTGATTTGAATAATCATCTGCGTATGCGTATTAAAAACTCAGTCAACGACTGCGATATTGCCGGGGATGTAGATTCTTCACTTTCTCATATCTCTTCATTCTCATTTCTTTATTGCCATGGAGAAGAGCTATTGCGCGAGCTCTCCATTAGGGGCTTCGATCTAGATTCGGGCTCTGCATGTACTTCAGATGATTTAGCACCAAGCCATGTATTAGCTGCGATGGGAGTACTTACTCACGGAAATATTCGCGTGACGATTCATAGGGGTACGACGAGCCAAGAGATTGATGAATTAGCCAACGCCATCATTGAATCGGTAACTTCGATGAGAGCAAAAAATTGAAGGAAGTAGATAGTCGAGGAAAGCGTTGCCCCGCACCGATTATTGATTGCGCTGCAGCAATCTCTGCGATCGCACCGGGAGAATCAATTACCTTGCTCAGCGATGACCCAGCAACACTTCCAGATTTACTGGCGTGGGCACGAATGACTAATAACTCAGCAGTACAAATTGGTGAAGCGAGTTTTCAAGTAACTAAAAAGTAATTACTTAGCCCCACCAATATGGGCCGCAATCTCGCCAGCAGCACTATCTCCGTAAGCCTGCTTGAATCGGGCAACAAATTCTTCATTTGTAAAGCGATATTCCTGCGTGCCTAGAGTTTCAATTACATATGTGGCAATCATGGAACCCAATTGCGCGCATCTCTCGTGACTCAGACCCCACGCAAGGCCGGCAATAAATCCTGATCTAAATGAATCACCAACTCCAGTTGGATCTATCTTTGCTTTCTCTTTCGGAACGCCAACTCGTATCGACTCTTCTCCTGAGCCTTCAACAACAGCGCCTTGAGAGCCATGAGTTACAACGCGATATTTCACACGGGATAAAATCTGGGCATCTGTCCATCCAGTTTTTTGCATCGCTAATGCAAGTTCGTATTCATTGAGAAAGAGATACGTTGCGCCATCGATAAGTAATTTGATTTCATCACCACTCATGCGCGCCATCTGCTGTGAAGGATCGGCAGCAAAAGCAATTCCCTCACTACGACATACTTCAGAATGGCGAAGCATCGCCTCTGGGTCATCAGGTGAAATAACGACCATGTCGAAACGACCAGTCTTTTCCATAATGGGGGCTAATTCAATATTTCTAGCCTCACTCATTGCTCCAGGAAAAAAAGAGGCAATCTGATTGAGTTCGGTATCTGTTGTCACCATAAAGCGAGATGTGTAGAGCTCTTTAGATTTCCATACGTGTGCTGTATCAACACCGTGACGAACTAGCCACGCATCGTAATCTGCCCAATCGACGCCAACGGCTGCGATTAGAACTGGGTTGAGTCCGAGTACGCCCATGCCGTAAACAATGTTGGCAGCACATCCACCGCGGCGAATATCTAAACTATCGACAAGGAAGGAGAGTGAAACTTTCTCAAGGGAACCTTCTACAAGGGAATCAGTAAATTTTCCCGAAAAAGTCATGAGATGGTCGATACCGACTGAACCTGCAACGCCTATTTTCATGAGGCGATACTAGGGTGTAACGCAGGAGAAATTAGTTGAATGAATCGCCGCACGCACAAGAACCTTGTGCATTGGGATTATCAATTGTGAAACCCTGCTTCTCGATAGTGTCAACGAAATCAATAGTTGCACCAGAAAGGTATGGATCACTCATCTTGTCAGTAATAACTTTGACAGCGCCAAATTCGCGAACTACATCGCCATCCATATTGCGATCATCGAAATAGAGTTGGTATTTAAGACCAGAGCATCCACCAGGCTGAACTGCAACGCGAAGATTGAGATCATCGCGACCCTCTTGAGCAAGAAGTGCGGCTACCTTTGCAGCGGCTACATCTGTGAGTGCAATTCCTGTTGTTGTACTTGTGGTGCTTGATGTCTCAGTTGTCATTTTTTCTCCCCGTTTCAAGGCATAACTCTACCGCCATCGCCTTATCGAGGCGACACAAACACTAAAATTGAGAGAGAATACGCATATGGCATTGAGTGACTTACTTCTCCTTGGTCAAGGAGCCGACCTTGCAAGTCAACGAGGCGTCTCTTGTACTGGGGCTCTTCCAGAAGCTAGCGACCCTGACCTTGTACAGAGAGCAAGAATTGCCCGCGCCGCCTTAGGTGATCGCGCAATAGTTCTAGGCCATCATTACCAACGCGATGAAGTTATTGAGTTCGCAGATATCACTGGTGACTCATTCAAACTTGCTCAAGCAGCTGCTGCGCAAAGTAGTGCAGAGTACGTGATTTTTTGCGGTGTTCACTTCATGGCTGAAAGCGCAGATATTCTTACATCAGCGAATCAGAAAGTAATTCTTCCAGACCTTGCCGCAGGATGTTCGATGGCAGATATGGCAACAGCGAATCAAGTAAACCAATGCTGGAAATCTTTGGAAGAAGTTGGCGTTGCAGCAAAGACGATTCCAGTCACCTACATGAATTCATCTGCTGCTATCAAGAGTTTTACTGGCGAACATGGCGGAACAATATGTACTTCTTCTAATGCTGAAAAGACAATGCGTTGGGCACTAGAGCAAGGCGAAAAAATTCTTTTCTTGCCGGATCAACATTTAGGTAGAAACACTGCAGTTTTATCACTTGGACTCTCACTAGATGATTGTGTTTTGTGGAATCCATGGAAGCCATTGGGTGGGCTTACTCCGCAAGAGATACAGAAAGCGAAAGTCATTTTGTGGCGTGGACATTGCTCTGTTCATGGACGATTTACTCTCGATTCAGTCAAAGAGATTCGCTCACGCGTCCAAGGTGTTCAAGTCCTTGTACATCCTGAGTGCCAGCATGATGTTGTATCAGCAGCAGATGTTGTTGGTTCAACTGAGAAAATCATTCAGACAGTGAACAACTCCCCCGCTGGCAGCAAATGGGCGATAGGAACAGAACTCAACCTCGTCTCACGTCTTGCAAAAAATAATCTTGATAAAGAGATCTATTTTCTCGATAAGGCAGTCTGCTACTGCTCAACAATGAATCGAATTGACTTGCCACACTTGGTCTGGGCCATGGAATCTCTCGTCGCAAACCACGTAGTCAACCAAATTCAGGTCTCCGATGAGGTTGCGCGCTTCTCTAAACTCGCGCTTGAAAGAATGCTGGCTCTATAGTTCTCGCTATGACAAGTTCAGATAACGGTTCAGCAAAAAAGGGTCGCCCTACGCCAAAGCGTAAAGAGGCTGAGTCCAAGCGCATAGTTTCATCTCTTGCGCCAGTGAAAACTAAAGAAGAGAAGAAAAAGGCAAAAGCAAACGCATTGGCTGCTCGTCAGGCAAATCGCATTGCATATATGCGCGGGGATGAAAATGCACTCCCTGCTCGCGATCGTGGACCCGCTCGTCGCTTTGTGCGCAACTATGTTGACTCACGCAGATCTATCGGCGAATATTTCTTACCAATCATCTTCGTAGTACTTGTACTCACACTGATCCCAATTCCAGCAGTACAACTTGGCTCTGTCGCACTGATGTATTCAGTTCTTCTTGTCGCAGTGGTGGATGGTTTTATTCTTGGTCGCAAAATCAAAAAACTGGTAGCCGAGAAATTCCCTAATGAAATCTCAAAGGGACTTGGAATGTATGCATGGTTGCGGTCGACTCAGATGCGCCGTTTACGCGCACCTAAGCCAATGCACAAAGTTGGAGATACAAACTTCTAACTAGGCGCGAGGATTTGGACTCTCGTTCTTCTTTGGATCCTTCTCGGGAAGATTTCCAAGAGCCTTATCAATTGCCTTCATTGTGTCGGCTGAAAGTTTGATTCCAGAAGCCTTTACATTCTCCTTTACTTGCTTTGGAGTAGTCGCTCCCATAATCGCGCTAGATACATTTGGATTCTGTAGAACCCAAGCAATCGCCATTTGAGACATGCTCAGGCCTGCTTCTTCAGCAATAGGCTTGAGTTTTTGAACGGCGGTGAGTACTTCATCGCGCATCCAGCCAGAGATCATTCCAGCACCGCTCTTCTTATCTGTTGCACGTGAGCCTGCTGGTGCTTTCTTTCCTGGCAAATACTTACCACTCAAAATTCCTTGAGCCATTGGAGACCAAACGATTTGTCCAATACCTTCTTTGATCGAAAGTGGAACAACTTCTGCCTCGATAACACGCCATAGAGCTGAATACTGTGGCTGGCTTGAAACAAAGCGGTTGTAACCGCGCTCATCTTGAATCTTGAGTGCATTCGCAATCTGAGGTGCATTCCATTCAGAAAAACCAATGTAGTGAACTTTGCCCGCGCGGATCAAGTCATCAAAGGCGCTGAGTGATTCTTCTACTGGAGTTTCATAATCAAAGCGGTGCATTTGGTACAGGTCAATGTGATCAGTTTGTAAACGCTTGAGGGAAGCATTACATGATTCGATGATGTGCTTGCGTGAAAGACCGCGATCATTCTTACCTGTACCTGTTGGCCAGTACACCTTTGTAAATAACTCATATGACTCACGGCGCATGCCTTTGAGCGCTTTTCCAAGAACTGTCTCCGCCTTTGTACCTGCATAAACATCTGCAGTATCAAAAGTAGTAATTCCCAATTCGTAGGCTGTCTTTACGCATTTGATTGCAGCATCTGATTCAACCTGTGAACCATGTGTAATCCAGTTGCCGTATGAAATTTCAGAGACATACATTCCAGTACTACCCAGGCGACGATATTCCATGATTGACTCCCTCGTTTTAAATCTAAATGACGCCCTGACTCTAAAGTGTGCGCGTCGTGTTGCCAAGTCCCGCTGGCTATGGTTTGGTTACGCCACAACTTCATAGATCGCTCTTCGGGGGAATTTCGGTGCAAATCCGAGGCTGACCCGCAACCGTAAGGCCTCTCAATATTGAGATAGCTAAGTCGGATTACCTGAAGATGATGATTGTTTTTGACAAACACCCGCCGAGGTTTGCGGGGTGTAGTCCTTACGTCAGTGACGATATGTCACCCAAGTTCGGTTCTGCCCCTGTGAGACTCCCGTTTTATTGAGAGGCTCCACAGTAATGAGAAAATTTCTTTATACAGTAACAATCGCAACGCTCTTTGCAACATCAGTGATAACAATTCCAGCAAGTAGCGCAGCCGATAAGGGCTATCGCTATTGGGGTTACTATCAAAGTGCACCTGGAACATCAGCATGGACATATGCCATGACAGGACCAACTACAAATGTAGCCGATGGCGCAGTTGAAGGATGGGCATTTACTTTCTCTGGCGACACCGTTCCAGATGCTGCCAAGCCACGCGTTGTTCCATCATTTAAATATCTTTGTGGAAAAACAAAGGCTGTCGCAGGTAAGAAGAGAATTGGATTAGTCATTGATTTTGGTTCTGCATTTTTGCGTCCAACTGATGAAAAAACTCCATCAATAATCAAGAGTTGCATCGTCACTGATACAAAATCTATCGGTGCAGATGTTTTGGCCGCTGGAGCAAAGATTCGCGCAACAGCCTCAGGAATGATCTGTGGAATCAATGGGTACCCAGCAAAAGAGTGCGGTATTGAAGTCGATACCCCTAAGGCACTTTTGCCAAAGAAAAAACAATAACTAGATGACAGATGCGCGCCACCCACTTACGTGGTGGATCTGGTCTATCACTCTCGCAATTGGAATAGCTCGGGGAAATAATCCTTTGCTTGCAATCGCGGTGGTGGGTTGCGCGTATCTAGTTGTTCGAATATTTAGAACTGATGCACCCTGGTCTCGTAGTTTTGAATCAGGTCTAAAACTTGGACTCTGGATATTGATTATTCGTACAACCTTTGGAGTTCTCATCGGAACTCCAATACCGGGAACGACATTATTTCGACTACCAATACTTCCCCTTCCTGAGTGGATGGCGGGAATTCGAATCGGTGGCGCTGTAACTCAAGAGAGATTATTCTCAACAGCTCGTGAAGGTGTAATTCTTGCGGCAATAATTATTTGTTTTGCAGCTGCCTCTTCACTTACAAGCCCACATCGTTTGCTACGTGTTCTGCCTTTCGCAATCTACCAATTTGGATTAGCTCTCGTAATTGCAACCTCACTAGTTCCACAATTTGTAACCAGTATTTCAAGAATTAGAGATGCGCAGTACCTTCGTGGCCAAAAACTCTCCTTCAAAAAAATATTGATTCCACTTCTCGAGGAATCACTTGCTCGTTCATTAGATCTTGCTGCGGCTATGGATTCGCGCGGCTATGGATTTACACGAGTTCGTTCTAGATATCGGGCCATCTCATGGAATCCGGGTGACACCGTAATTTGCCTCATGAGCGCCCTCTCTCTGCTCTCTCCCATCTTAATTTTGATAAGCGTTGCAACGCCATTCATTCTTATAAAGCGCAGAGTTGTGGTTCCTGCCTCATGATTACTTTTGCCGCTGTCTCTCTTATTTATCCCAATTCAACTAAAACGGTGTTGGAAAACCTTTCACTCACTATTGATGAGGGCGAATTTGTCTTGGTCATCGGCCCAACGGGTTCAGGCAAATCTTCACTATTGCGACTCATCAATGGTCTTGTCCCCCATCACACGGGTGGAATTTTGGCTGGCGATATCAGCGTTGATGGCATCTCTACGCAATCAGTCAAGCCTGGTGGTTTAGCCCATCTCATCGGAATTGTTGGCCAAAATCCAATCAATGGTTTTGTAGCAGATACCGTTGAAGAAGAGCTTGCATTTGGAATGGAATCACTCAACGTCTCACCCGATGTAATGCGTAAAAGAGTTGAAGAAATTCTTGATCTGTTGAGTTTGGCTCCGCTGCGCAATCGCTCACTTACAACACTCAGTGGTGGTGAGCAACAACGTGTGGCAATAGGTAGCGCACTTGTTATGCATCCTAAAGTTTTGGTACTCGATGAACCAACGAGTGCGCTAGACCCAATCGCGGCAGAGGAGGTTCTCTCTATTTTGCATCGCTTAGTACACGACCTTGGGCTCACTGTTATTGTCGCCGAACATAGATTAGAACGTGTCATTCAATTTGCAGATCGCATCGTTCATATCGATGGCCTTGGAAATACTCGTGTTGGCACACCGGCTCAAATAATGAGTGACTCCGATATTGCTCCACCGATTGTTCATTTAGCGCGAGCCCTTGGTCTAGAAGATGTTGGACTCACTGTGCGCGATATGCGACGAATGAGTGAACAGATTCGTGGTGGAACTTATTCTCAGAATATTGAAGCACTTGAGGTATCGAATGAGATTGCAATAGAACTGAATGATCTTTCTCTCTCCTTTGCAAACAAGGCAGTGCTCACAGATATTGATATCAAAATATGCGCAGGAGAAGTAATAGCGCTTATGGGTCGCAACGGTGCGGGTAAGAGTTCACTCCTCAAAACTATTGTTGGCCTCCATGAAGCAACTTCTGGATCCGTTTCGGTCCTAGGCAATAACCCACTCACAATTTCGGGTTCACAGCGTCGGGAAACTATTGGCTTTATTCCACAAGAGCCAAGTGATCTGCTCTATGGACAAAGCGTCATCATGGAATGTCAGCAAGCAGATGTTGATAATGAAATTGAAGAAGGCGCAACCTTTGAACTTTTGAACGAACTTGTTCCCGGGATTTCAGCTAACACGCATCCACGAGATTTATCAGAGGGTCAGCGTTTAGCACTTGCTCTCAGCGTTGTACTTTCTGCTAAACCAAAAATTCTAATTTTAGATGAGCCAACACGAGGTTTGGATTATCAAGCCAAAAACCATTTAGTGAACACTCTCTTGCGCTATGCCCGAGTTCTAGGTCGTACCGTAATTCTTGCAACCCACGATGTTGAACTAGTTGCAGAGCTTGCAACTCGAGTCATATTTTTAGCAGATGGCGATTGCGTCGCAGATGGTAAAACTCTCGATGTGCTTCTTTCGTCCCCCGCATTCGCCCCACAAGTGGCAAAAGTTATGTCGCCGCAGCCTTGGCTGACGGTAAAAGATGTTATGAAAGCTTTGGACGTCAATCAATGAAAACTTCTGCGCTAGTACGCTTTCGCCCGCGAACCTTATTCGTACTCTCGCTCACTTCTGCTATCAGTGCATTCGGCTTCATTTGGCCCTTTCTCATAAAGACCACATCAATTCCAGTTGCATCAATCTTTTTTTGGGCTGCATCGGCCTTTGCGATTGCGTTGGTCATTATTGAAATAAGCAATGACTCCTTAGATGCAAAATCTATAGCACTCCTTGGCGTACTCACCGCGATTGTTGCCGCGCTTCGTCCCCTTGGTGCTGGCGCCGTTGGAATTGAACCGATGTGGTTTGTTCTCATTTTGAGTGCACGGGTCTTTGGTTCATCCTTTGGATTTATTTTGGGACTCACATCAATTCTTACATCTGCATTACTCACTGGTGGTATCGGTCCATGGCTCGGTTATCAATTATTTGCAGCAGGCTGGATCGGACTCTTTGCCGGTTGGTTGCCAAAGAAGATTCGAGGAAAGCCAGAGATATTTCTATTGGTTCTATATGCAATTGCAGCATCTTTTATTTTCGGACTTCTCATGGATCTTCAATTTTGGCCCTGGGCACTTGGTCTAGAGACTCAACTTTCCTACATTCCCAATGGTGATATCGCTACTAATCTCAACCGATTTATTGTTTTCCATTTTGCTACTTCAATGGCGTGGGATGTTCCTCGTGCAATTCTTACCAGCACGCTGATAATTCTTAGTGCTCCTGCGATTCTTGGAGCGCTTCGCAGAACGAAATTTAGAGCAGCATTTGTAACGCCTATTGAATTCGTGGAAAGTAAGAGCGCCGCTATCGAACGTGCGAAGGAACTAAAGGCGCTTTAGTAACTTGCGCAAGAGAGTCGCGTCCTCGAACATCGATAGTAACCTGATCACCAATTGAAACAGAGGGTGAGAGAAGTGCGAGAGCAATTCCCTTTTTTAGCGTTGGAGAAAAAGTTCCGCTAGTAATTTCCCCGACAACTTCACCGCTCTGATTCTTCACACTCATATTCGCACGTGGAATACCGCGATCTAGTGAAACGAGAGCATGCATCACACGAGGAGCGCCTTTCTCTTTCTGTCCTCGTAGTACTTCGCTACCGATAAAACTCTCTTTCTTCCAGCCAACTGCCCACGGGGCTCCACCTTCAACGGGTGAAATTTCTAAACTCAATTCGTGACCATGGAGTGGATAACCCATTTCAGTTCGCAATGTGTCGCGTGCTCCCAGCCCGCAAACTTGCCCGCCCATGGGAGTAATTATTTCGACGAGGGCATCCCATACATCGGCTGCGTCGCTCCAGGATGGAAGTAACTCGTATCCAAATTCACCTGTGTAACCGGTGCGACACAAAATCACATCTTTATTGCCAATAGTTACATGTGAAAAACTCATGTAATCAATATCGGATTTGATTCCCAGCGCTGCAAGAACATCTGCAGATTTAGGACCCTGTACGGCAATGACGGCATATGACTCATGAAGATTTTCAACAACAATTCCTGCAGGTGCACTCTTTACTAGAACATCTACTACTGCCGAAGTATTGGATGCATTTGGAACAAGAAAAAGATCTTGCGCACTATTTCGATAAACAATGAGGTCATCGATGACTCCACCTTGGGGTGTACACAACATTGTGTATTGAGCCATTCCATCGGTGATGCGATCTAGATCATTTGTAAAAGTTGCATTGAGAAATTCGAGCGCACCGACTCCACGCACTGACGCTTTACCTAAATGTGAAACATCAAATATTCCAACCGATTCACGAACGGCGCTATGTTCGGCAAGAACTCCTGCTCCTGGATATTCAATAGGCATGAGCCAGCCCCCAAAGTCGGCCATCTTGGCGCTGAGAGCAAGATGCTTATCGTGGAGGGGTGAATTCTTCATTGCGCCAATCTAGCAATATGAATTCTGCTTGCCTCTCTATTAGGCTCTCCTCATGTCTAAAATTCGCCTCTCTGATGGAATCGTAAAAGATGATGTTTTAGTAATCGGTCTTGCAAGTAATCCCAAAGGCGGAATTGCTATCGAAGGCGGCGACTTATCTCTCGACGCCAAAGCGCTACTTGCACTCCTTAGCGATATGGGTGCAACAGGTAAAGTCGATGAGATCGTAAAGATTCCAAGTAGCTTTGTGCGAGTTCTTGTCTTTACTGGACTTGGCACAAAATCCAATGCCTATAGCCACGAAACTCTTCGTCGCGCAGCAGGTGCAGCATCGCGCTCACTCGATGGAACAAAGAGTGCAACTTTTGCACTACCAACTCCTAACCAAGAATCACTTACAGCAGTTGCCGAAGGCGCTGCCCTTGGTGCGTATGCCTTTACAGAATTTCGCGGTACATCAAAGAGTGATCAGAAGGCACCTCTTTCACATATAACTATTCACAGCGCATTAGCATCGAAGAAGGATTCAAAAGATGTTGCCGAACGCGCAGAAGTGATTGCGCTGTACACGCACCTTGTACGAGATCTGATCAATACTCCACCAAGTCACTTGACTCCTGATTCATTTACGAAAAAAGTCAGTGCTGCAGTAAAGAGCGCGGGTGGTGCTAAAGCTCGCTTGAAAGTAACAATCTGGGATGAGAAGCAACTCAAATCTCAAGGTTTTGGTGGAATTATCGGAGTTGGACAAGGTTCAGCCAATCCCCCACGCCTGATGCACATTTCATACACTCCACTAAAACCAAAGAAGAGTTATGCATTCGTTGGTAAAGGAATCACCTTTGATACTGGCGGCCTCGCACTCAAACCTGCACAAGGTATGGAAGCGATGAAATCAGATATGAGCGGTGCCGCCGCTGTGTGCGCGGCAGTACTTGCGATTGCAACGTTGAAACTTCCAATCGCAATTGATGCATGGGCGCCACTTGCTGAAAATATGGTCAGCGATAATGCAACTCGTCCAAGTGACATCATCACAATTTTCGGTGGAAAAACTGTAGAAGTTCTCAATCCAGATGCAGAAGGTCGTTTAGT
>CAIZHT010000192.1 GCA_903932885.1 uncultured Actinomycetes bacterium | reverse complement strand
TGCCGCGCCCATCTCTGAAAATGTAGCGATTGCGCGCCGGTGAACCTGGTTTAGACTTTAGAGCTTCTTGAAACCATGGATGCATATTCGATGAGTGATTAGGGACAATATCTACGAATACAGAAATATCCGCTTTGTGAAGCGCCTTGAGCATTGTGTCGAAATCTTTGAGAGTTCCAAGACGCGGATCAACATTGCGGTAATCAGCAACGTCATATCCACCATCTGCTAATTCAGATGGATAGAAAGGGCTGAGCCATACTGCATCGAGGCTAAGTGATTTTAGGTAATCAATTTTCGAAGTAATGCCCTTGATGTCGCCAATTCCATCTGCGTTGGAATCTTTGAAGGAGCGTGGGTAAATCTGATAAATAGCGGCTTGGCGCCACCAATTCTCACTCTTCTTCATTTATGTCACCGCTCTAGAGGCAATTCCCGAATGCTTAGTCTAGGGAGCAATTGAATGAAATTCCCCTACGATATGGGTTATGTCGAGTGCAGCGCTGCCTAATGATCCGCTGTGGGTGCGCGCTAATACATTATTTTCTACCGACAACGAGCAAGCCGATATCGCACTCGTTGGAATCCCTGCACACGAAAGTTCTATTTCGCCAACTCAGGCTCATCTAACTCCTCAAGCCGTGCGCAGCGCACTTGCTCGTTATTCAACTTTCTCAACTTCTAGCTCAGTTGATCTACAGGGCAATTCATTTATCGATCTAGGCGATATTGCATCACCCGATGGAGTCGAAGGTTTGAAGCGAGTAAATAACGCACTCTCGAGAGTTCTACTCAACAATCAATTACTTATTGCACTCGGTGGCGATAACTCAATTACATATTCAGCCGCTTCTAGTTTGTGGCGCGACTTATCTAATGTTGGCCTCATTACGTTTGATGCGCATCACGATTTGCGTGATGGATATTCAAATGGCTCTCCTGTTTGGCAATTGATTCAAGCAGGGCTACCAGGAAAGAATATTGTTCAAATTGGTATCGCTGATTTTGCAAATAGCGCCGAGTATTCAAAGCGTGCTCGCGATAATGGAATAACAGTAATTTCGCGGGCCGATATACGTAATGGGAAAATTGGTGATGCCGTAAAGAAAGCTTTAGAAATAGCGGGTGCCGGCGGACGTGAAATCTATGTTGATCTAGATGTTGATATCTGCGATCGCTCAGTTGTTCCTGCATGTCCTGCATCTATGCCTGGTGGAATATCGGCAGATGAATTGCGCCAAGCAGCATTTCTTGTCGGTGCAGATTCGCGTGTGAGAGCAATTGATATCACTGAAATTGATGCATCCCTCGATACTCCAGATCAACGAACTGTGCGCTTTGCTGCACTGTTGGTATTAGAGGCAAGTGCTGGTTTTGCTACACGCAAATAATTAGGCAAGATCCTTTATAACTTCTCGCGCAGCACTAAGAATTACACCTGAGTGAACCAGAGTTGTAGCTGCCTCTAGTTCAGGAGATAAGAATCTATCTGGACCAACACCTGCTACTTGCGCTCTCAATTCTTTAACAACGCGCGCTGTTGCAGGAGACGGTGTTAGTCCTGTGCGTAGCTCTATAGCGCGGGCTGCAGTGACTAATTCAATAGCAAGGATGCGAGTGAGGTTATCTACAACTTTGCGAAGTTTGCGAGCGGCACTCCACCCCATTGATACGTGATCTTCTTGCATTGCAGAACTTGGAATTGAGTCAACGCTTGCAGGAGATGCAAGACGTTTATTTTCACTTACTAGCCCTGCTTGCGTGTATTGAGCAATCATCAAACCAGAATCAACTCCGGGATCGTGAGCGAGAAATGGCGGAAGACCTGCACTTCGATGTTGATCTAGCGCTCTATCTGTTCGACGCTCTGCCATTGAACCTAAATCAGCTGCAGCAATTGCAAGGAAATCTAGGACATAACCAACGGGTGCACCGTGGAAATTTCCATTGGATTCGACGCGACCATCAGGTAATACAACTGGATTATCAATATTGCTAGCAAGTTCGCGCTGGGCAATAGTGGAAGCGTAGGCAACAGTGTCACGTACTGCGCCATTTACTTGTGGTGCACAACGAAGAGAGTATGCATCTTGTACTCGTGAATCATTTTCGCGGTGCGATGCAACGATTCCAGAATTCTTTAGCATGGCATAAATATTGGC
>CAIZHT010000191.1 GCA_903932885.1 uncultured Actinomycetes bacterium | reverse complement strand
TTTTTTAGATGTCGAAATACAGCTCAAACTCTGCTGGGTGTGGACGTAGTCGAACGTAATCAACTTCTTCCTTACGCTTGAATGCGATCCATGTGTCAATAAGATCCTTGGCGAATACTCCACCCTTTGTTAGGAACTCGTTGTCGCGCTCTAGATTGTTAAGAACCTCATCGAGTGAACCAGGAACTTGAGGAATTGATGCTGCCTCTTCGCCTTCTAGTTCATAGAGATCCTTATCAACTGGAGCAGGTGGTTCGATCTTGTTCAGAATTCCATCAAGACCGGCCATAAGCATTGCTGCAAATGCTAGATATGGATTTGAAGATGGATCTGGGCAACGGAACTCAATGCGCTTTGCTTTTGGATTAGATCCTGTAATTGGGATACGGATACAAGCCGAGCGGTTACGTGCTGAGTACACAAGATTTACAGGTGCTTCATATCCTGGTACAAGTCGGCGATATGAGTTTACTGTTGGGTTAGTAAATGCAAGTAGTGATGGTGCGTGCTTGAGAAGACCACCGATATACCAACGTGCCATATCTGATAGATCGCCATATGTTCCTGCTTCGAAGAAGAGTGGCTTTCCATCTTTCCATAGTGATTGGTGAACGTGCATACCTGAGCCGTTATCTCCGAAGAGTGGCTTTGGCATAAATGTTGCAGTCTTGCCGCCTTCCCATGCAGTGTTGCGAATGACGTACTTGAACTTCATTACATCATCGCCTGCAGTAAGAATGTCGGTGAAGCGGTAGTTGATTTCCATCTGACCAGCAGTTCCAACTTCGTGGTGTGAGCGCTCAACAAGTAGTCCAACCTTGCCAAGTTGCATAACCATTTCATCGCGAAGATCTGCGAATTGATCTGTTGGAGAAACTGGGAAGTATCCGCCCTTTACGCGTGTGCGGTATCCACGGTTTGGTGTTCCATCAGCATCGTATTCAACGCCAGTATTCCAAGCACCTTCATAGGATTCGATCTCATGAACTGCTGAGTTGATTCCTGTCTTGAAACGAACGCTATCGAATACGTAGAACTCTGCTTCTGGTGCAAAAAATGCTGTGTCAGCAATTCCAAGTGAGCGCATGTACTCAACGGCCTTTGCAACAACTCCGCGAGGATCACGTGAATATGGTGTGTTATCTACTGGATTGTGAACAGAGAAAATAATAACAAGGGTTTTTTCTTTTCGATATGGATCCATGAATGCAGATTGTGGAACTGGCAAAAGTTTCATATCTGATTCATTGATTGACTGGAACCCACGAATAGATGAACCATCAAACATCAGACCATCTGTAAAGACTGCTTCGTCAAATGACTCAACAGGTACGTTGAAGTGATGTTGGATTCCTGGAAGATCTGTGAAGCGCACATCGACGAGCTTTACATCTTCTTTTTTAATAAAAGCAAAAATTTCTGCTGAATTCTTAAACATGCTTCTCCCAATTTCGCATTAGATACTAGATCCGTATCGATGCAGCGGCCTCGACATTGAGCGCTTCTGCTTAGGGGTAAGCGTAGGAGGCGCGGGGCAAAAAGACATAACTCGTGTGTTACATCCATGTTAAGAATTGCCGTCCCTCACCGCCCCGTTAGGCTTATGCCCATGACACGAGTGAGTTTGGGGCGTCGATTCGTTGCCCTCGCCCTGGATTGGCTGATGTCATATGCCATCGTGCTCGCCCTCAGTGGTGGACTCGGGGGAAGCTCATCCAACCGAGAATTCAGTGTGCTCGCCCTGTTCTTCACCGAAGTTCTAGTTCTCTCTGCACTGCAAGGTGCATCTGCGGGGCATCGCATGGTTGGTATTCGTATCGTGCGATTTAGCGACAAGGGTGCGATTACCCCCAAGCAAGCGTTGATCCGCACCGTGCTTCTCTGTCTTGTTATTACCGCGATTACATATGACGATGATGGTCGTGGAATTCACGAGCGATTGAGTAACACTATTTTGATTCGCCGATAAGAATGGAAATCTAGAATGCTCGGTGGGACAAATAATGCTCTATTTCTGCAAGCAATCAGTGGCTTCCTAGTATTTCCAATATTCATTCTTCTTCTCATGTGGGCATTCCCGACGAAGAAAGATCCAGTTGCTAAGGCTAAACGAAAGGCGCTGAAGAAATCCTTGCGTGAACTTCGACGCAAGTAGGGCCTTCTCAAAATTCATTTAGCCCTCGCTCCTCTTTCTGACTTCATGCAGTAGTTTCAGCAGATGAGAAAATTTGGAAAAACTCGACTCGCTCCATTCGTGATCATCTTGAGTCTTTTCTTTTCGATAGTTCCCAATCTCGCACCTGCTCAGGCCGAGAATGTCATTGACGAGCAATTCCAAGTTCAAAGTCCGGGAGGAGCTGGATACACGGGTTACTTAGTAAATAACACTCGATCCTTGGTGCGCTTCTATTCGTTTCTTGCAACTTTCAAAGCTGAAAATCAAAAAATTGTAGGGATGAAACCTTGTAAAAGTTTGGAAGAGTGCCCAAAGGAATTCAGTGGGCAGGTAGCCGATATCAATCTAACTTTATGCAGCAATGCCAAGGAAGAAAATTGCATTAGAGGGATTAGGGCAACAAATTTACAAACCAAGAAAGTCATTACTAAATTTGTTCCAAGACCAGAATTGACTCAAGAATTTAACGCGAGAATCAAGGGAAGTCCAGAAGTTGATCTGCCCAATGGCGGCAATCCACTCGTGGTCTCTATTGCAGAAGCGCCTCACGCCGGGGGAGACCTTTACCTGATCAAGAGTGATTACTATGCAAAGCGAAAATCACCAAATGAGAAATTCAAATTAGATCTCATTACCAATGCTATATATCCAATCACCGTTGAAAATGGACAATTCGAAGGCGGTGGACCGAACTTAGATCCTCGCACTTATGTTGGACAGAGATTTTCTGGAGGCGGCAATAACCCCCCTCCTTATTTGAATGGTTTCATCACTGATCCTCGTTGCCTTATGGCGACAAGAAATATTTGTTTGGTTCCACAAGCATTTCCAGAAAACTTTTCATTTGGAATTACATTACGCGCCAATCAAGGATTTACTAGTTGGCTCTACGGTCGCCTAGCTAATCCAGTTGTAACCGTGAGTAAGGCAAAAGTTGACGAGAAAGCGATGCTCGTCAATATTGATGCAGAACCAGTAAAAGTTCCACTTGTATACGGGTGGGCGAAAAATTCTGAGCTACCGGCGCAATTGCTTGCTAATTACGAAAAAGACAGAGGTGGCGGTCTTTATTTTGGAGAGAGTCGCGGCGCTCCACTTGATTCGATTTCAATTCTAAAAGGGCACAGTAATAAGTATGATGATTTAGGAATTGAAGAGATGCTTGCGTGGATGCCATTACTTGGCGACAAGGCGGCAGCAATGCCAAGTCAATGGAGTTTTCAGACACTTGTTTTAGGCAGCGATACAGCAGCCAAGTTATCAAAGTGCACTTCAACTTCTGCATCTTTATCAGGTTTGATCTTTACTAATGCGAGTGTGTTCTCATCAGGTGCTCCAACATTTGATGCAAACTCAGGCTCACTTGATTACAAGGTGGCAGCCCCGCATCTCAAGCCAAACGGGGATTTGATGGCTGGAACGTATGACTTAGTTCTGAGTTCAACGGTGGCCAGATGTATCTATGGATTTACTAAAGCACCGATTGGGGCAAAGATTTCGATTACTAATGCCGATGGAACAAATCAAGTAGCAACAACAATCATCAGCGAAAAGGATGGCTTCTTTAGAATGGGTGCTTACGGTTTTGGATTTTCTTCACCAACAATCAAAATAAAGATCACCCAAGCAAAAGCTGCACTACCTAAGAAAAAAGGTTAGCGAACCTTCGTTGCACGTGTTGGCATTGGTCCCTTTGGAATTGGCAATGAGAGACCGCCAACTGCTTTCAGACGTGCGCGAACTTCGCGCATTTGATGAGCAGATAAAGTCTTCTTTAGTTTCGTAACTTTTTTCTGCAACTTACGAAGCTCGACACGGCCTTCACCTTCACCGATAATAATTTCAATAATTGGAACACCAGGTGCGAAGCGCTCAGTCCTGCGACGCTCTTCTTGCAACATCTGACGAATACCCGATCCGCCTTCACCGGTAAGAACAATTCCAGCACGACCAACACTGCGATGGACCATATCTTGATTGCGAGCAACTGCTACGGCAGGAGTTGTTGTCCAACCCTTGCGAATTGCCATAAGTACTGATGCGCCGGCGCCCATCTGACCTTCAATTGATGCATATGCTGCGCTGCCAGCAACGCGTGTGAAGTAAAACATTGTTGCAAGCACTGCAAGAGGAAGTGTGACAAATCCAAGATAGACAGGATGATCAAATGCAAAGCCGACTGCGATTCCAATCATCCATGTGATGAGGAAGATTGCGATAAGCGCTGCGCCGATCCATGGCTTGACGCTCTTAGTTACAGAGTAAGCATCGCGAAAAGTTTGAAAACGTGGGAACTTGAACTTTGGCTTCTTCATGGGCGCTACTTTAGTGGAGCAGGTGCGGTACCACCAAGACGAGCAGGTGCCCAGCGTTGGCCCACGTGGCTATCGGGGTAACGGCCTTGAACTTCATGGAGCATTGCAATCAAATTCTCGCGAAGTTTTGCTTCGGCGGCATCGACGTCATCTCCGCGTTCGAAAGTCATTGGAGTTCCAAATGAAACCAAAACTGTGTAATTCTTGCGACGCAAATCTTTCTTCAAGCCCTTAGTCCAAATACGTTGACTTCCCCAAATAATTGTTGGGATTACAGGAACGCCTGCGCCCATTGCTAAACGCACCGCCCCAGATTTGAGCTCTTTGATTTCAAAACTAGTTGATGTGGTTCCTTCAGGAAAGATTCCAATAATTTCGCCAGCTTTGAGTGCGCGAAGTGCGGCAACAAATGAACCAGAACCATTTTCGCGATCCACGCTGATGTGATGCATTCCGCGCATGAGTGGACCGGCAACTTTGTGAGCAAAGATTTCTTTCTTTGCCATAAAACGAATGTAGCGATCAACAGGAAGTGCTGCGGTACCAACGAGAGCAAAATCCAAATAACTCACATGATTGATGGCAAGAATTGCGCCACCCTTATGAGGAATATTTGTATCACCAGAAGAATGAAGTTGTATTCCTAGATATTTCCAGAAGGCTTTGATAACACCGATTACTGGGGGATAAACAAGATCAGCCACGTGATGCTTTTGCTTCCATCGCTTGCTTGTAAAGTCTTCCTGCGCGATAACTTGAGCGCACAAGTGGACCACTCATAACTCCGAGGAAGCCAATCTCTTCTGCCTCTTTTGCATGCTCAACAAATTCTTCTGGCTTTACCCAACGCTCAACGGGATGGTGCTTGATAGTTGGGCGAAGGTATTGAGTAATGGTGACAAGGTCGCAACCTGCATCGTGCAAATCTTGAAGTGCCTGAAAAACTTCTTCATGAGTTTCACCAAGTCCAAGAATGAGGTTGGACTTTGTTATCAAACCAAAATCGCGAGCCATGCCAATGACCTCAAGTGATTTGTCATAAGAAAAACCGGTGCGGATTTGCTTGAATATTCGGGGGACTGTTTCTAAGTTATGAGCGAAGACTTCAGGGCGAGTTTCAAAGATTTGATTGAGTAGTTCAGGCTTTGCGTGGAAATCTGGTGCGAGCATCTCAACACCACAACCTGGGTTGAGTTCGTGAACTTGGCGAATTGTTTCGGCGTAGAGCCACGCGCCTTCATCTTCTAGATCATCGCGAGTAACACCTGTAATAGTTGCGTACTTCAATCCCATTGCTTTTACAGATTCGCCAACTTTGCGTGGTTCGGTGCGATCGAGAGCATCTGGTTTTCCAGTATCGATATTACAAAAACCGCAACGACGTGTGCACTTATCGCCACCGATCAAAAATGTTGCTTCTTTATCTTCCCAACATTCAAAAATATTTGGACATGCTGCTTCTTGGCAGACAGTGTGCAGGCCTTCACTCTTTACGAGTGTTCGAAGACGTGTGTATTCAGGACCCATATTGGCACGAGTCTTAATCCATTCAGGTTTGCGCTCGATAGGTACAAGTGAGTTACGTGCTTCAACACGAAGTAACTTGCGACCCTCTGGTGCCAATGTCATGCGCTTACCTTCCGTAGAGCGTCAATCATATGGCGCTGCACAATGGGTGCAACATCACTCACGCTTACATCCCTACCCAATTCCATCGCTAACGAGGTGACATCGGCATCGGCTATGCCACAAGGGATTATCTGCCCAAAGGCGCTCATATCTGGATTCACATTGAGTGCAAAGCCATGCATTGTCACACCTTTAGCAACGCGTATTCCAATAGCTGCAATTTTTCTTTCTCCGCGACTATCGACAACCCAAACGCCAGATCGTTTAGAAATACATTGCGCTGTAATTCCAAACTCTTTGCATACTTCAATGAGAGCGGCTTCTATAGTTCTAACAAAACCAACAAGTTCATGCGGATTTGCAAGACGAACAATTGGGTAACCAACTAGTTGTCCAGGACCGTGCCATGTGATTTTTCCACCGCGATCTACATCGACAACAGGAGTTCCATCCATTGGTTTTTCACTATCTAATGTGCGACGTCCTGCTGTATAGACAGATGGATGTTCTAATAAAATAAGTGTGTTTTCTAATGAACTCTGAGAAACTTCTGAATGAATTGCTCGTTGTGTTGCTAAAGCAGTGTGATATTCAACTAATCCCGCATGAATAACGTTGATTTCGCCGGTTAGCGCTGACGTTAGATGAGCCACATAGCTAGCCTAAAGGTAAGATTGCGCGCATACCAACCGGAGAGGGTTTTTCATCGTGTCCATCAATACTGTCAAAAAGAGCCGCAAACCATTCGCTATAGCCATGCTGGTGGTGATCATCTGGTTCATGATTGCAGGCATATTCGGTCCACTATTTGGAAAACTGACCTCAGTTCAAGAAAATAACAACTCTTCATTTTTACCAAAAGGCGCTGAAGCGACACAAGCAGCCGATGTCATTGCAACGTTTTCAGATAGAGATTCATTCAATTTTCCAACACTAGTTTTATTTGAAGGCAAATCAACACCAGCAACTTTTGAGGCTATCAATGCTCATATGCTTACAGTGGGCAACCTAACCCTGGATGGAACTACTGCAAAGATTGCAGATTACTTATCACCAGGCCAAAACGTAACTGTTTTTCCATCACAAGATGGAGAAGCAATATTGGCAAATGTTCCACTCGATGGTCAATCAATCTCGAAACTTCTTCCCAATGACGAACCAGTACTGCCCGCACTCATTGAAGCGCTGCGCGAGGATGTAAAAGAGGTAGCCGAAGCTAATGGTTACACGCATTACGTGACAGGACCTGGTGGATTATTAGGAGATCTCTTTAGTGCATTTGGCTCTATTGACTCCACTTTGCTTCTGACAACACTTACAGTTGTAGCAATAATTCTTATCGTTGTTTATCGTTCTCCAATTCTATGGATCATTCCTCTGCTCTCAGCTTTATTCGCACTGACTATGGCTGGTGGAATTGTTTATCTCCTCGCCAAAAATGACATTATCGATGTCGATGGACAGTCGCAAGGAATTCTCTCTGTACTTGTCATTGGCGCAGCAACGGATTACGCGCTCTTACTTATTGCCCGATATAGAGAAGAGCTACATCTGCATTCCAACAGATTTGATGCGATGCGCGCGGCGTATAAAGGAGTATGGGAGCCGATCTTGGCATCGGGTTCAACAGTTGCAATTTCTCTTCTCGTCTTGCTCTTTAGCCAACTGACAAATACTGCTGGCCTCGGACCAATCGGTGCTATCGGAATTGTTTGTTCGATGTTTACGATTCTGACTCTCTTACCAGCGTTTTTATTAGTCTTCGGGCGTTGGATTTTCTGGCCACGTCGCCCTCTATTCGATGGTGATGATCATGTGATGGCAGGTACGTGGTCAAAGGTTGCTAATAAAATTGAGCGAAGCCCACGTAAGGCATGGGCAATCACAGGAGTGGTGCTCATTGCTTTTGCTCTTACTTCAACGACATTGAAAGCAGATGGTCTTGGAACTGTCGACACATTTACTGGTAATCCAGAATCAGTTGTTGGTCAAAAATTGCTGACAAAGCATTTTCCTGGCGGACAAGGTGATCCAACTCAAGTTGTTGTCAGTGCCGAAAAAATTGCAGCAGTAACTGCGGCAGTAAAGGTTGCACCCGGTGTAACTGATGTCTATCCAACTCTTGATGGAATTCCAGTTCCAGGGCAACCGTTGCCTCCGGTAAAAATTGTCAATGGAAAAGCAATCTTGAATCTAACGCTAGATAAGGCCCCCGATAGCGTGGAGGCTGGAAATGAAGTTCCAGAGATTCGCAGGCTTGCAAAGGCTGCTGATGCAACTGCATTAGTGGGTGGAACAAGTGCGGTTTACTTCGATGTTCGCACTGCAAATAATCGAGACAATAGAACGATTATTCCAATCATTCTGTTTGTTATTACGCTTATTCTTGGATTGTTGTTGCGCAGTATTCTTAGCGCAATTTTGCTTCTGGGAACAGTTGTATTGTCATTCTTTGCAACGCTTGGTGTTTGCGCACTCGTGTTCAATAATGTATTTGGATTTGAAGGTGCGGATAATTCCTTCCCTCTATTTGTATTCATCTTCCTTGTTGCGCTGGGAATTGATTACAACATCTTCCTTATGACACGCGTACGCGAGGAGAGCATAAAGATTGGTACTCGCGCAGGTGTAACCAAGGGTGTGACCGTAACTGGTTCTGTTATTACTTCAGCAGGAATAGTCCTTGCTGCAACATTTGCAGTTCTTGGAGCGCTCCCATTGGTACCACTAGCGCAGCTCGGTTTTGCTGTTGCCTTCGGAGTTCTGCTCGATACCATCATCGTTCGCTCTGTTCTTGTACCTGCATTAGTGCATACAATCGGGCCAAAGGTTTGGTGGCCATCAAAGCTTCAACACGAAAAGGTGTAACACATGGCATTACGCGTTGGAATAGCGGGCTACGGCTTAGCAGGTCGCTATTTCCACGCGCCTTTGCTCAAAGGTTGCGGTTTTGATCTTGTTGGAATTCAAACAAGTAATGCAGAACGAAAGTCTCATGCACTTGCCGATTTTCCATCTACACAAGTTGTCGCAACTGTTGAAGAGTTAGTCACTCTTGGCCTGGACTTAGTAGTTGTTGCTTCAGCAAATGTTGCTCACGCCCACGATGCATACCTCGCTATTGATGCGGGGATTCCAGTTGTTATAGATAAACCAATGGGTCGCACATATGAGGAAACTAAAGCGATCGTGGATTATGCACAGAAGGCCAATGTTCCTATCACCACATTTTTCAACCGCCGCTGGGATAGTGATGCACTGACAATCAAAAAAGTTATCGCCAGTGGTGTACTCGGTGAAATCTTTAGACTCGATTCACGCTTCGAAAGATTTCGCCCAGGTGTGAATAATTCTTCGTGGCGCGAAACAATGTCGCCAGCCGATGGTGGTGGGCAACTCATTGATCTACAACCACATTTGATCTCTACATCTATGCAATGGCTTGGAACTCCAGAACTTGTAAGTTCGAGTGTTCGATCTATCCGCGGTGGCGCCGATGATGATTCAGTACTTGTCATCAAGTATTCAGGTGGAGCGGTGGGGTATTTGTCAGCGAGTGCAATCGTTGGAGCACCTGGTCCGCGCATTCGCTTACTTGGCAGCAAAGGCGCACTCGTTGTCAACGATTTAGATCCACAAGAAGACTTATTGCGTTCAGGCAAATATCCAGAAGGTGGCACCTGGACAATTCCATCAAAATCTAAGACATTTATTTATCGCGGTGACGAAGTTGAAGAGATTGATTCAGAGCCTGGAAATTATGCACACTTCTATTTAGAAGTTGCAGGAGCTATTGCAGGCAAGAATGCATGGCCGGTCTCTACGCAGGATGCACTCCTTGTAGCAAAGATTATTGACCAGGCGCGAGCACAATCAATTCATGGCTAAACCAGTTGTCGTCATTGGTGCTGGCCTTGCAGGTATATCTGCAGCGCTTCATCTTGAGAGAAATAATCGAGAAGTCATTCTCCTTGAAAGCAGTGATAGAGCGGGTGGGCGCGTAGCAACAGATCGCATCGATGGATACTTATGTGATCGAGGATTTCAACTCATCAACTCGAAGTATCCAGCTCTTCAAGAATTAGATGTAGTGCGAGAAATTGATTTCATTGCAGCCCCGCGCATTATTGAAGTAGCTATGGGAACAGCGCACTTCACACTTGGTGATCCTCGAGTTTCGCCCTGGAGCGCACTCGATAGAGCAACAGGAACTATTCCTGAAAAGTTAGCGCTAGTTCGTTATTTGATGACAAAGAGTGTTTCAAGTAAATCAATAGGAGAAGAGCTGCGCGCTGGCGGAACGGGCAATCTTTACTCGCGCGTTCTAGAACCTTTTTTGACGGGCGTATTTCTTGCATCGCCAGAGCGCGTTGAAGCAATTTACGGAAAGAGTGTCATCAAGAGTTTTGTAAGTGGTTCACCTGGTCTGCCGCGAAATGGCGTGGGGGAGTTGAGTACAGCGCTGAGCAAACGAGTAAAAGATTTGCGATTAGGTAATCGAGTTGAAGCCATTAGAGGAAATGTTGTTGAAACTAATGATGGCTCAATAGAGGCAAGTGAAGTAATTGTCGCAACGGATGCCACAACCGCATCACAGCTGCTCGATCTTCGAGATATCCCTGCGCTAGTCGGGTGCACAACCTGGTATCACAGTGTTGATTCAACTATGCGAAATGGACGTCTGATTATCGATGGACAAGCCAGAGGGCCAGTGATGAATACGTTGGCAATTTCAAAAATATCTTCTTCATATGCACCCGAAGGCAAAGATCTAATATCAACAACTACTCCACTATCGATTACAGAGAGTGAAACTCGCAGACATCTATCGCTGCTGTGGGGAAGTGATACGCGAGATTGGGAACTAGTTGCAAAGTATGAAATTCCTAGTGCGCTACCTTTACAGTCAGTCGGGCGCTCACTTACTCAAAAAATTGCCGTTCGCGAAAATATCTATTGCATCGGCGATCATCGAAGCACTCCATCGCAACAAGGTGCTCTATTTTCTGGCAGATTAGCGGCGGAATTAATCCTCAATAAGTAGAGGAAGCGCCTCTGAAAGATGAGGGTAATCAAAAGTAAATCCAGCATCGAGTAATCCTTGTGGGATAACTTTCTTAGAGCCGAGAATTTCTGTTGAAAATCCACCGAGTGCAATTTTTAGAGCGAAGGCTGGGGCCGGAAATAATGCAGGGCGATGAAGGGCACGAGCAAGAGCGCTAGTGAATTCTTGATTAGTAACAGGATTTGGTGAAGTGAGGTTGAGAGGCCCAGAGATATCGTTTTCTAGAGCAAAAACTATTGCACGTATTTGGTCGTGCAAAGTAATCCATGACCACCATTGCTTTCCATTGCCCAACTTTCCACCGAGGCCGTATCTAAACAATGGCAACATACGACCAAGTGCGCCGCCCGTTGGATCAAGAACTAAACCAGTACGAATTTTTACAGTGCGCACATCTCCTGCAAGATCGGCTGCGCCTTCCCATTCGCGACAAACAGCGGCAAGAAAATCATCACCAGATTTATCAGATTCAACTACTGGTCTATTTCCACTCTCTCCATACCAACCAATTGCACTAGCAGAGATAAATACTTGAGGCTTTACAACAGCTACCGCTTGCGCAATAGCAGTTGTGCCAAGTAAACGTGAGTTGAGAATCTGACTCTTATATTTCTTAGTCCAACGCTTATCGCCAACACCAACGCCAGCTAAATGAATAACAGCATCGACGCCAGCGAGGGCATCTGTGTTTACGTAGCCAGTTTGTGGATCCCATTGAATTTCATCAGGTGAAACAGGTGCGCGACGAACAAGACGCTGGACTGTATGACCTTCACTTTTGAGATGACCAACGAGTGCTGTGCCAATCAAACCGGAGGAACCGGTGATAGCAATTCTCTGCGGGACAGACATGAAGAGTTAGAGACCCAAATCAGATTCGAATGCTCCGCCTTCAAGACGCTCTTTGAGCGTTACAAGGAAACGTGCAGCATCTGCGCCATCGACAACGCGATGATCATATGAAAGACCAAGGTAGACCATGGAGCGAATTGCAATTGTCTCTCCACCATCTTCGCCCTTTACAACCATGGGACGCTTTACGACTGCGCCAAGACCCAGGATTGCAACTTGTGGCTGATTGATAATCGGTGTGTCAAATAGTGCTCCGCGACTTCCAGTATTTGTCAGTGTGAATGTTCCGCCACCGAGTTCATCAGGAGTTACTTTGTTATCGCGTGTACGAGCTGCAAGATCTGCAATCTTTCGTGCAACGCCCCCCATATTCAAATCGCCAGCATTGTGAATAACAGGAACGAGTAAACCGCGCTCTGTATCCACGGCAACGCCTAAGTGTTCTGCACCGTGATAGGTAATTTGGTCACCTTCAACGGATGAGTTGAGCACAGGATGTTGCTTGAGTGCTTCGCATACTGCAACAGCAAAGAAAGGAAGGTATGAAAGCTTGACGCCCTCACGTGCTTCAAATGTTGCCTTTGAGCGATCGCGTAGTCGAGAAATCTTTGTTACATCAACTTCAATAACAGTTGTGAGTTGAGCACTTACTTGAAGTGATTCGACCATACGCGATGCAATAACTTTGCGAAGTCGAGACATTGTCACAGTAGTTCCGCGAAGCGGTGATGATGCAACTACTGCAGGTCGCGGCGCAGATGGCGCTGATGCAGCAGGTGCTGATTGCGCAACTGGTGCACTCTTTGGCGCAGCAGCAACTAAATCTTCTTTACGAATACGTCCACCGATACCAGTGCCCTTTACTGTTGCAAGATTGACGCCGAGTTCATTTGCAAGTTTGCGAACTAGGGGAGTGACATAGGCATCGGCTGGTTGTGAAATAGGTGCTTGTGCAACAGGAGCAACAACTACTGGTGCAACTGGTGCAGGGGGTGGAGTTGGAGCAGCAACTACAGGAGCCGCAGCAACGGGAGCAGGTGGTGGAGTTGGTGCAGCAACTACTGGTGCGCCTGCGCCACCGATAAGACCAAGACGAGCACCAACTGGAACGGTTGTGTCAACTGCAACATCGATTGCTATAAGAGTTCCTGCAACAGGTGAAGGAATTTCTGTATCTACTTTGTCAGTTGAAACTTCTAGTAGCGCTTCATCGACTGCAACAGAGTCACCAATATTTTTTAGCCAACGAGTAACAGTTCCTTCGCTCACACTTTCACCAAGTGCTGGCATAGTAATTACGGTGCCAGATCCTGTTGCGGCAGGAGTTGCAACAGGTGCAGCAGGTGGAGGAGTAGGTGCAACAACTGGTGCTACAGGAGCCGCAACAACTGGTGCAGCAGGTGGAGGTGTTGGCGCTGCAACTGGAGCAGCTGGCGCTGGAGTTGATGCGCCTGCACTATCAGCGATGATTGCAAGTTCTGCGCCAACGGCAACAGTTTGATCTATACCAACAACAATTTTTGTAAGAATTCCAGCAACAGGTGAAGGAATCTCTGTATCTACTTTGTCAGTTGATACTTCAAGGAGTGGTTCATCGACATTGACATGATCGCCTTCGGCTTTGAGCCAACGTGTAACTGTTCCTTCACTCACGCTCTCGCCGAGTGCTGGCATAGTGACTGAGAATGTCATTGTTATTTCTCCCCGTTATCCGTGTGCATGAAGCGGTTTACCTGCAAGTGCCATATGTGCTTCACCCATTGCTTCTGAAAGCGTTGGGTGTGCGTGAATCAATGGAGCAACATCAGCAGCTGATGCTTCCCAATTGAAAATAAGTTCTGCTTCAGCAAGTAGTTCGCCAACTCGTGCACCGACCATATGAATTCCTAGAACCGGTCCATCTTTTTGCGCTACCAATTTGATTGAACCTGCAGTGCGCAAAATTTGTGCTTTTCCATTTCCTGCTAAGTCGTAGTTGAGTTCTACAACATCGTAACCGCGCTCTTTTGCGATTGCAGTTGTAAGACCAACGGATGCAACTTCAGGCTCTGAATATGTAACGCGCGGAATACCGTCATAATTGATTGGGCGAGGATTGAGTCCTGCAATTTCTTCGGCTACCAAGATGCCTTCAGCGAAACCAACGTGAGCTAACTGAAGCGTTGGGATCAAATCTCCGACTGCCCAAATTCCTGGGATATTCGTGCGGCATTTATCATCAACTAACACATAGCCGCGATCCATTGTGATCCCTTGTGCTTCATAGCCAAGGTTTGCCGATACTGGGCCGCGACCAACAGCGACGAGAAGAATCTCAGCGGTAAATGTTTTGCCATCTTCTAATGTGACAGTTACGCCATCTGCTGTGACTGCATGAGACTTGAATCGAGTACCTAGTTCAAAATTGATTCCGCGCTTTCTAAATGCGCGCTCTAATTGCTTGCTTGAAGACTCATCTTCTAGCGGAACTAAATGTGGAAGTCCTTCAATGATTGTTACTTCGCTACCAAATGATTTCCACACTGATGCAAATTCAGAACCAATAACTCCGCCACCTAAAACGATGACACTCTTTGGAACATAATCCAATTTTGTCGCGTGATCTGAAGTCATAATCTTCACGCCATCAATATCTAGGCCAGGAAGTGATCGTGCATAAGAACCAGTTGCAAGAATGATGTTCTTGCCAGTTATTTTTTCGCCATTGACTTCAATAGTGTCTTTAGCAACGAGTTTTCCGTGGCCTTCGATATATGTAATGTTTCGAGACTTGACCAGCCCTTGAAGGCCCTTATGTAATTTTGAAATCACGCCATCTTTGTAGCTATTGACTGCTGGCATATCCATTGAAAGGAATTGAGCATTGACTCCGAAGTGGCTTGCATCGCGGGCGCCATCGGCAATTTCACCTGAATGAAGTAGGGCCTTAGTTGGGATACATCCGCGGTGTAAACAAGTTCCACCTAATTTATCTGCTTCGATCAGTGCGACGCTGAGGCCAAGTTGTGCGCTTCGAAGTGCGCATGCATAACCGCCGCTACCGCCGCCAAGAATTACTAGATCGAAAACCGACACATCAAACTCCCATCACCATCGAGTGGTACTTGCCTATCTTGCCAGCCTTGGCTCAAATTACCGAACTGAGGCTTGCTCAGCCAAGAGAAGAAGTGAACGCATTGCCACTCCCGTGCCCCCTACTGGTGTGTAGCCATGTGCCTTTGCATCGTTGAATGCTGGCCCTGCAATATCTAAATGCAGCCATGGGAGTTCGGGATTGATGAATTCTTTGAGGAATAGACCTGCAACCAACATGCCACCCATTCGATCACCGATGTTTGCAATATCTGCAACTGGTGAATCAAGTGATGCACGCAACTCTTCCGGTAGAGGCATTGGCCAGAATGCTTCACCACTAAGAGCGCTGGCCTTCAAAAATTCTTCTCTAAAGGATTCATTATTTGTCATTGCAGCACTGGTGCGAGTTCCCAGTGCAACAACTTGTGCACCTGTCAGAGTTGCAACATCAATAATTCCATCGAGTTTTGGATTTACTTTCTGTGCCTTCATCAACGCATCAGCTAGTACTAAACGACCTTCTGCATCTGGATTGAGAACTTCTACAGTTTTTCCACCGAAAATTGTGATGATGTCACTTGGACGAGTTGCATTATCGCTGACCATATTTTCAGCAAGTGGCGCCCATGCATCAATTGCGATTGGAAGT
>CAIZHT010000190.1 GCA_903932885.1 uncultured Actinomycetes bacterium | reverse complement strand
GCAATTGATGGAATTACACCTGCTAAAGCCGCAGAAATTGTTAGTGCCGCACAGTTCCCAGCCGATGTTGCTGATCAAGTTGCACAGGTTTTGCTCAAGCTCTGGGAAGTATTTCAATCTGAGGATGCAACTCTTGTTGAAGTAAACCCATTAGTAAAAACAAAAGATGGAGAAGTTATTGCACTCGATGGCAAAATAACTCTCGATGACAATGCTGGATTCCGCCATCTTGACCATGAAGCACTCATTGATCACGCAGCAACTAACGCACTTGAAGCGGCGGCGAAAGAGAAAGATCTCAACTACGTAAAGCTCGAAGGTGAGGTAGGAATTATTGGCAATGGTGCAGGTCTTGTGATGAGCACCCTTGATGTTGTTGCATACGCTGGTGAAAAACATGGCGGCGTTCGACCAGCAAACTTCCTAGATATTGGTGGAGGTGCATCTGCGCATGTTATGGCAGATGGGCTATCAATCATATTGGGTGATAATGATGTGAAGAGCGTATTCGTCAACGTATTTGGTGGCATTACTGCATGTGACGCCGTTGCAACTGGAATTGTTCAAGCACTTGAATTGCTAGGTAATAAAGCAACTAAGCCAATCGTGGTTCGCCTCGATGGAAACAATGTTCTAGAAGGTCGCGCAATCCTCAACAAAGCAGCGCATCCATTGATCGAACAGGCAGAAACTATGGATGGAGCAGCAAATCGCGCTGCAGAATTGGCGGCGAAGTAATGTCTATTTTTCTCAACGAGTCCAGCACTGTCATTGTTCAAGGTATGACAGGTTCTGAAGGAACAAAGCACACACGTCGCATGCTCGCTTCCGGTACAAAAGTTGTTGGTGGAGTGACACCGGGAAAAGGTGGACAGAGCGTAGATATCGATGGACATCAGCTCCCTGTATTCAATTCGGTGTCCGAGGCGATTGCTGCAACAAAAGCAAATGTTTCTGTCGTATTCGTTCCTCCTAAGTTTGCAAAGGCAGCAGTAATCGATGCAATTGATGCAGCGATGCCACTTGTCGTAGTTATTACAGAAGGAATTCCAGTTCATGATTCTGCAAGTTTTTATGCACATGCACTTGCAAAGGGAACAACGCGAATCATCGGCCCAAACTGTCCAGGAATTATCAGTCCCGGTAAATCAAATGTAGGAATTATTCCTGCCGACATCACTGGCTCTGGTCCTATTGGTTTAGTTTCAAAATCAGGAACACTCACATACCAAATGATGTACGAGCTTCGTGATATCGGTTTTAGCACAGCAGTTGGAATCGGTGGAGATCCAGTCATTGGAACCACCCATATTGATTGCCTTCGCGCATTCCAAGATGATCCTGATACGAAAGCCATAGTAATGATTGGTGAAATCGGCGGAGATGCAGAAGAGCGTGCTGCTGCATTTATTGGTGAATATGTGACAAAGCCTGTTGTTGGATATGTTGCTGGATTTACTGCACCAGAAGGAAAGACAATGGGTCACGCTGGTGCAATTGTTTCTGGCTCTTCAGGAACTGCGCAAGGAAAGCAAGATGCACTTGAGGCAGCAGGAGTAAAGGTTGGTAAGACTCCGAGTGAAACGGCGCAATTGATGCGCGCCATATTAGAGCGCTAGCGCACAATGTTTCAGCGCGTACTTGCCGTTACTTTAGGTCAAGTAGTGCGCAGTATTGCGTTAGTGCTTCTGCCAATCTCTTTTCTCTCCCTTATTGCATGGGCCACTGCGGGTAGCGTCAATGGCAATACAACAGATCCGATGCGTGGCGCGATGTGGATTTGGTTAGGTGCACATCACTTGCCATTCACGCTTTCATTGCCACCAGCTGGAACTCCAGGTTTACTCTCATATTTACCTTTAGGAGCACTCATATTTCCAATACTTGCTATTCGTAGTGGCTTTGCTCGGAGTATGGAAAAACTTGATGATGATGTCTCGCTAATTTCACTTGCCAGGATTGCCTACATCTTGGAATACACACTCGTTGCAATGCTCTGTGCTTACATGAGTAGAACGGATGCGGTTCAACCGCAGTGGTATTTAGCACCACTTATTATTCTTCCAATTGCAACTTTGACTACCTTCAGCGTAGGGCGTCGACTAGTGATTTCTCAAGCAATTCTTTTTAGCTCACGCGCCCTTGCACTTCTATTAGGAGTGAGTTCAATAATTTTTGGAATAACAATTCTTACTAATCTTTCAATGGTTGAAGATCTAACCCAAGTTCTCCAACCTGGCATTCTTGGTGGGATCCTTCTTCTATTTATCAATATCCTCTATATTCCAAATGCAGTAGTTGCAACACTTTCATATTTAGCAGGCTCTGGATTTGCAATCGGATCGGGAACGCTTGTTGCACCCTGGAGTCATCGATTATTTGAAATTCCAGCAATCCCACTTTTGGGTGCTGTTCCAGCCGAGAAAGCAATGTGGCATTTGTTATTTATAGTCATAATTGTGGCTGTTGGTGCACTTATGACAACGTGGACAATTCAACTGAGTACTCGCACTTTGATACAGAGTTACTTTCTCTCATGCGCCATGATTGTGCTCTTAGCCTTCTTCAGTAGTGGAGCGCTCATTACAAACATTTTGGATTCCGTTGGTGTTTCACTCTGGAAATTCCCATTACTAATCGGAGCCGAACTTGGACTCGGAATATTGTTGACAATATTTATACCTAGAATTTCTCTATCGAACCCCTTGAAGCGGTGAAGAGAGCTGTAATCCTGGCATCAGGAAATGGGAGTTTGGCACAGGCAATAATCGATGATGCTCAACTGAGTACTCAGATAGTCGCTCTCATCTCTGATCGCGCAGATGCCCTTGTTTTAGAACGTGCACGACTAAGTGGAATCTCAACGCATGTCATTGAGATGAAGAGCAATCGACAGGTATGGGATAGAGAAATACTTGATTGTGTAAACAATCTCAAACCTGACTTGGTTATCAGTGCTGGCTTTATGCGAATTTTATCGCCAGATTTTGTTCGAACTTTTCCGACAATCAATAGCCATCCAGCTCTTCTGCCACTCTTTCCCGGTGCTCACGCCGTACGCGATGCTTTAGCAGCAGGCGCAACAGAGACAGGGACGACAATCCACTGGGTAGATGAAGGCGTGGATACTGGAAAAATTCTAAGGCAAGTGAAAGTTTCAATATTGCCTGGAGATAATGAAGCATCTCTTCATGAGAGAATTAAGGAAGTTGAACGAGGTCTCATTGTTGCGGCCATAAAAGAAGTATTACCCACTCTGGAGTCACGCCATGGCTGATCGCAAACCAATCCGCAGAGCACTCATCAGCGTCTATGACAAAGCCAGACTTGTAGAAATTGGAAAAGTCTTATCTGATGCTGGAGTAGAGATTCTCTCTACAGGATCTACTGCAAAGAATTTAGCGGATGCAGGGATAGCAGTTACAGAAGTCAGCGCCTACACAGGATTTCCAGAAATTATGGGCGGACGCGTAAAGACATTACACCCGCGCGTGCACTCCGGAATTTTGGCAGATCAGAATAATCCAGAGCATATGCAAGCGATTAAAGATTTAGATATTGCACCCTTTGATCTAGTAATAATCAATCTTTATCCCTTCGCAGCCACAATCGCCTCTGGTGCAGATTTCGCTGAATGTATTGAACAAATTGATATTGGTGGCCCATCAATGTTGCGCGGTGCGGCAAAGAATCATGGCTCCGTTGCAGTTCTCAGTAATACATCTCAATATGACCTACTTGTAACCGCAATCAAAGCAGGCGGATTTACTGGGCAAGAGCGTCAAGATTTAGCTCGAGATGTATTTAGAACAACAGCAGAATATGACCTCACTATTGCTAATTGGTTGGGCAAAGACGAAGAGCTTCCGCGATGGTTTGGACGAATCTGGCACCGAGAAAATACTTTGCGCTACGGGGAGAACCCACATCAAAGCGCAGCCATTTATTCAGGTGGCCCATCAGGAATTGTGAGTGCAAAGCAACTACATGGCAAAGAGATGTCTTTCAATAATTACACGGATGCAGATGCTGCTTGGCGCGCTGTATTAGATCATCGCGATCCTGCAGTTGCGATCATGAAGCATGCTAATCCATGTGGAATTGCAGTATGCGCACTCGGAGTTGGTATTGCATATCAGCATGCACATGAGTGCGACCCAGTTTCAGCATTTGGCGGCGTTGTAGCAGCTAATCGAATCGTTACCGTTGAAATGGCAACTCCACTCTCACAAGTTTTTACAGAGGTAATTATTGCTCCAGGCTATGAACCAGAAGCCCTTGAAATACTTTCTAAGAAGCCATCAATTCGTATTTTGCAATGTGAAGTTCCTGGAATCAATCCATTAGAAATGCGCCCTGTTTCTGGGGGAGTGTTATTACAAAATACTGACCTCATAGATGCAGCGGGTGATTCACCATCGCTATGGAAACAAGTATCTGGTCAGCCAGTTGATCTACAAACGATGAAAGATCTTGAATTTGCATGGCGCAGCGTTCGAAGTGTGAAGAGCAATGCAATTCTGCTTGCAAAAGATACTGCTTCAGTAGGAATCGGTATGGGCCAAGTAAATAGAGTTGATTCTGCAAAGCTTGCAGTTGAGCGCGCAGGAGATCGAGTCAAGGGAAGCGTTGCTGCAAGTGATGCATTCTTTCCATTTGCAGATGGATTACAGATCCTCATTGATGCAGGAATTACCGCAGTAGTTCAGCCTGGTGGCAGTGTTCGAGATGAAGAAGTAATTGCAGCAGCACAAAGCGCCGGAATCGCGATGTTTTTCACGGGTACCAGACACTTCTCCCACGCCTAATAGGATACGAACATGAGCGCAGTGATTCTCGATGGCAAAGCATTAGCCAATCAAATAAAGCAAGAACTTGCACTGCGCGTTGCTGCATTGAAAGAAAAAGGAATAATTCCTGGTCTTGGAACAATTCTTGTTGGCGATGATCCTGGTTCGCATTCTTACGTTGGTGGCAAACATAGTGATTGCAAAGAAGTTGGAATCAAATCAATACGCATAGATCTTCCCGCAAGTGCCACTGAAAGTGATGTTCTTGCAGCTGTCAAAGATCTCAATTCCTCAAAAGAATGCACTGGCTATATCGTTCAGTTGCCACTTCCAAAGGGGATAAATACTCAAAATGTTTTGGAAGCAATCGATCCAGATAAGGATGCCGATGGCTTGCATCCGATGAATTTAGGACGATTAGTTGCAGGTTATGACGCACCACTTCCATGTACACCTCGTGGAATTGTCGAATTACTTCGTCATTACACAATAAATCTTGATGGTGCAGAAATTACTGTCATTGGTCGTGGCCTTACAGTGGGCCGTCCATTGGGGCTCTTACTAACAAGACGCGCAGAAAATGCGACAGTTACTCTTACTCACACTGGTACTAAAGATTTAGCCAAGCACACCCGAAATGCAGACATTGTTATTGCTGCTATCGGTCAGACACATTTTCTAAAAGCAGAGATGATCAAACCTGGAGCAACTCTTATTGATGTTGGTATCAGCCGTGGTGACTCTGGATTGAATGGAGATATTTCTCCAGAGGCTTATGCAATTGCCGGTTTTGTTTCACCGATGCCTGGTGGTGTTGGACCAATGACACGTGCAATGTTATTGACAAATGTGGTCGATGCATGCAGCTGATTTCAAGAACTTTGCGAATTAGTAGTTATTCCCTTATTTGTCTGGGTGTGCTTCTAGGTGCAATTGGTTATGTGAGAACTGGGTCACTTCTCATTAGTGGCGGAACACTCGCTCAAGCAATTGCTGCACGAAAATCACGCAGAATTGAGTTCTACCTACCTGCCGCCATTGCGGTGGCGCTCTTTGTGCTGGCAATAGCACTACCGCATGGGCGGTAGAGTTATCTTGACGTCAAGAGAGTTGTAAACGACAAAGGAGTACGCCATGGGCGGAAAAGTTACGGTTGTAGGTGCAGGATTTTACGGATCAACAACAGCGCTTCGGTTAGCTGAATACAACATCTTTGACACTGTTGTACTTACCGACATTCTTGAAGGAAAGCCAGAAGGTTTGGCACTCGATATGAATCAATCTCGTTCAATCGAAGGTTTTGAAACAAAGATTATTGGTGCAACAACAACTCCTGAAGGTGCTGGCTATGAAGCTACAGCTAATTCAGATGTAGTTGTTATTACTGCAGGACTTCCTCGCAAGCCAGGAATGAGTCGTATGGATCTCATTGGCGTCAATGCAGGAATCGTTCGTGGAGTTGCCGAAAACATTGCAAAACATTCACCTCAAGCAGTCATTATCGTTGTATCAAATCCACTCGATGAGATGACAGCACTGACTCAGATTGCATCAAATTTTCCTAAGAATCGCGTGATGGGTCAGGCAGGCATGCTCGATACTGCGCGCTTTACTAACTTTGTTGCTGAAAAATTAGGCGTAAAGGTTGGTTCTGTAAAGACTCTGACACTTGGTTCACACGGAGACACAATGGTCCCAGTTCCAAGTCGTTGTACAGTCGATGGCAAAGCACTCAGCGAGTTACTTTCACAGACTGAGATTGATGAATTAGTAGATCGCACTCGCAACGGTGGGGCAGAAGTTGTTGCACTTCTAAAAACTGGATCTGCTTATTACGCACCATCAGCGGCGGCTGCACGAATGGCAAAGGCAGTAATTGAAGATTCAGGTGCAGTAATGCCAGTGTGCGCGTGGGTTGATGGCGAATATGGAATTTCTGGTGTCTACCTTGGTGTTGAAGCTGAGATTGGCCGTGAAGGAATAAAGAAAGTTGTCGAAAGTAAACTTACTGATTCAGAAGTGAGTGCTTTGAAAGCAGCAGCAGAAGCAGTCCGTGCAAAACAAGCAGATGTTCTAACCCTCTAAGGAGCAAGTACTCAGATGAATAAGATTAAAGTTGAAGGCACAGTTGTTGAACTAGATGGCGATGAGATGACGCGCATTATTTGGCACTTCATCAAAGAATCACTGATCTTGCCTTATCTCGATGTCAATCTTGAGTACTACGACTTAGGTATGGAAAATCGCGATGCGACTGATGATCAAGTAACTATTGATTCGGCACATGCAATTCAAAAGCACGGCGTTGGCGTCAAGTGCGCAACCATTACTCCGGATGAGGCCCGTGTTGAAGAATTCGGTCTGAAAAAGATGTGGAAATCTCCTAACGGAACAGTTCGCAATATTCTCGGCGGAGTTATTTTCCGTGAACCGATCATCATCAAAAATGTTCCACGTCTAGTCCCACACTGGACAAAGCCAATCGTTATCGGTCGTCACGCATTTGGTGATCAGTACCGCGCAACAGATTTCCTTATTCCAAGTGCTGGAAAGCTCACAATGACTTTTGTTCCAGAAGATGGATCAAAGCCAATGGAGTTCAACGTCTTTGATTTCCCATCATCAGGAATTGCTATGGGTATGTATAACCTTGATGAATCTATTCGCGACTTTGCACGCGCATCGATGAACTACGGACTTATTCGTAAGTACCCAGTATTTCTCTCTACAAAGAACACAATTCTCAAAGCCTACGATGGTCGATTCAAAGATATTTTTGAGGAGATTTATCAAGCAGAATTCAAAGCAGATTTTGAAAAGGCTGGAATTACATATGAGCACCGCCTCATTGATGACATGGTTGCAACAGCACTTCGCTGGGAAGGTGGCTACGTCTGGGCTTGTAAGAATTACGATGGAGATGTTCAATCAGATACCGTCGCACAAGGTTATGGCTCACTCGGTCTTATGACATCAGTTCTTATGACTCCAGATGGAAAGATTGTTGAATCAGAGGCAGCCCATGGAACAGTGACACGTCACTACCGTGAACACCAAGCGGGGCGTGCAACATCGACTAATCCAATTGCATCAATCTTTGCGTGGACTCAAGGATTAGCGCACCGCGCAAAACTTGATAACAATGCAGAGCTTGCAAAGTTCTGTTCAACACTTGAGCGAGTGTGTATCGAAACTGTTGAATCAGGAAAGATGACAAAGGATCTTGCAATCCTTATTTCCAAAGATGCTCCTTGGCAAAATACGCAAGACTTCTTAGCCTCTATCGATGAGAATCTTAAGAAAGCGATGGCATAGTCCTTCTTTTTTGAGGACTAACACTCGATTTTTTATTGCACCTCTTTCCTAAGAGGTCTAGTTTCCTAAGCAACTGAGCATTGAAGCTCATTCGATTAGGAGAAAAGAATGACCGATTTCGTTGCACCAGGGTTACCTGGAAGCAAAGTTACATATTTATCACGCTACGACCATTGGATAAATGGCAAGTTTGTTAAACCATCATCAGGTCAATATTTTGAAAATGTCACACCTGTCACAGGAAAAGTCTTTTGTGATGTCGCACGTGGCAATGCTGCAGATATTGATTTAGCACTCGATGCTGCGCATGCCGCAGCACCAGCCTGGGGTCGTACATCTGCAACTGAGCGAGCAATTATTCTCAACAAAATTGCAGATCGTATGGAAGCAAATGTTGAAGCAATTGCAGTTGCCGAGACTTGGGAAAATGGAAAGCCAATTCGCGAAGCACTCTATGTAGATATCCCACTTGCAATAGATCACTTTCGCTATTTTGCTGCAGCCATTCGCGCACAAGAAGGATCAGCTGGCGAACTAGATCACGACACAGTTGCCTATCACTTCCACGAACCACTGGGCGTAGTTGGCCAGATCATTCCGTGGAACTTCCCAATTCTGATGGCAGTGTGGAAATTAGCTCCAGCACTAGCTGCAGGTAACTGCGTAGTTCTCAAGCCCGCAGAACAAACCCCAGTCTCGATTCATTATTTGATGAGCATCATCGGTGATTTATTGCCAGATGGCGTTCTCAATATCGTCAATGGCTTTGGTGTCGAAGCAGGTAAACCACTTGCATCTTCACCACGCATTGCAAAGATTGCATTTACGGGTGAGACCAGTACCGGCCGCCTCATCATGCAATATGCATCAGAGAACATCATTCCTGTCACACTCGAATTAGGTGGCAAGAGTCCTAATATTTTCTTTGCAGATGTTGCAGCAGAAAATGACGCGTTCTATGACAAAGCACTCGAAGGCTTCACAATGTTTGCCGTCAATCAGGGTGAAGTATGTACATGCCCTTCTCGAGGACTAATCGACACGAAAATCTATGACAAATTCTTGGGCGATGTCACAGCGCGTACTCAAGCAATAAAGCAGGGTCACCCACTCGATCTATCGACGATGATTGGTGCCCAAGCAAGTAATGACCAATTAGAAAAGATTCTTTCCTATTTTGATATTGGAAAGAAAGAAGGAGCAAAAGTAATAACGGGCGGAACTCGCGCTGACCTTGGTGGCGAGCTATCCGGTGGTTACTACGTAACTCCAACAATCTTTGAAGGTAAGAACTCGATGAGAATCTTCCAAGAAGAGATCTTTGGTCCAGTTGTATCCGTAACAAAATTTGATGGATATGACGATGCAATGCAGATAGCCAATGACACCTTGTACGGACTTGGTGCTGGTGTATGGACTCGCGATATGAATACTGCTTATCGTGCTGGTCGTGAAATAAAGGCAGGACGTGTGTGGACTAATTGTTATCACGCATATCCTGCAGGCGCTGCCTTTGGTGGTTACAAAGCATCAGGTATTGGTCGTGAAAACCATAAGATGATGCTCGATCATTACCAACAGACAAAGAATCTGCTAGTTTCGTATTCACCAAACAAGCTCGGATTCTTCTAAAAAGTTAGGAAGTAACACACATGTCTCTGCCGCCTCGTGTCGATGTAACTGCCGAGGCGGCAGAGCTTTTGTGTAAGCTCACAAAAATAAATGGCCCACTAATGTTTCATCAATCTGGTGGCTGTTGCGATGGGTCGTCGCCGATGTGTTATCTCAAAGGTGAATTTCGTGTGGGGGGCTCAGATGTTTTACTCGGTGAACTAAATATTGTTGGATTAGATGAACCCATACTCGTATGGATTTCAGCATCTCAATTTGAATATTGGAAACACACTCATCTGACAATTGATTTAGTTGATGGCCGTGGTGGGGGATTCTCCTTGGAATCTCCAGAGGGTAAGCGATTTCTCATTCGCTCAAGGCTATTTAGCGATGAAGAATGGGCACTATTAGAAAGCGCTCCAATTACAACTGGGGCATAAAAAAATCCCCGCCAGTTACCCGGCGGGGATTTTTCTATTTCAATTACTTAATGCGCTCTCCAGTTGTTGCATTGAAGAGGTGAACAGCTGCTGGGTTTACACCAACAGTAATTGTCTGTCCTGGCTTAGGTGGGTTCTTTGGATCCCAGCGAACAATTACTTGTGCGCCTTCGTCAGTTGCATTAGCAAACTTGACTGTTTGATCCGCTGGCTTTCCGTAAACGAATGCATCTGCACCGAGCTCTTCAACAACTTCTACGAGAACGTGGAAGCCTGTTGTTGCTGGTGTGAAGCCTTCTGGACGAATACCAACTGTGACAGTTGCGCCAGCACTTGCAGGAACTGCAATTGCTAGATCTCCGAGCATTGCTTTTCCGCCACTTACTGGAGCATTGAGCAAGTTCATTGCTGGTGATCCAATAAATCCTGCAACGAATGCATTTGCTGGATTGTCATAAAGATTACGAGGAGTATCAACTTGCTGAAGAAGTCCATCCTTCAACACTGCTACGCGATCACCCATGGTCATAGCTTCAACCTGGTCGTGAGTTACATAAACAGTTGTGATACCAAGGCGGCGCTGTAGCGCTGCAATTTGTGTACGAGTTGCTACGCGCAACTTCGCATCAAGGTTTGATAGTGGTTCATCCATAAGGAATACCTGTGGTTCGCGAACAATTGCGCGACCCATAGCAACGCGCTGACGTTGTCCACCTGATAGAGCCTTTGGCTTGCGCTCTAGGTATGGCTCAAGGTCGAGCAACTTTGCTGCTTCAAGAACACGACGACTGCGTTCTTCCTTAGGTGTTCCTGCAATTTTGAGAGCGAATCCCATGTTCTCCGCAACTGTCATATGTGGGTAAAGCGCATATGACTGGAAAACCATTGCAATGTCGCGATCTTTTGGTGCAACATTTGTTACATCGCGATCGCCGATCAAGATACGTCCGTTATCGATCTCTTCAAGTCCTGCCAACATACGAAGTGATGTTGACTTACCGCAACCTGATGGTCCGACAAGTACAAGAAATTCACCATCATTGACAGTGAGGTTCAACTTGTCGACTGCAGGTGCAGTTGTTCCTGGATAGATGCGTGTAGCGGCTTCGAATACAACTGATGCCATTTTTATATCTCCTTCTCCGGGCAGGTACGTGCCCGACGGTCCGAGGATGAAGGCGCCCAAGGGGTTCCTTGAGCGTGAAGGAAGGCTAGGGCATAACACCCGGAAAAGGGAAGTCCTATACTTGGGAAATAATGGAGTCGCATTCGCTGGGATCACTCGTTGGCGACCTCGCCACGGTTGCAGGGCTTATTCTCCTTGCCTCTTTCTTCGTTGCCGCAGAAATCGCACTTATCTCACTGCGAGATAGCCAGATTCGCCAACTCTCAACCAAAGGTCGACGTGGCGCTCGCGTCGCCGCTCTTGCTCAAAATCCCAATCGATTCTTAGCTGCGGCTCAAGTAGGTGTGACCGTCTGTGGTTTTCTATCTGCAGCTCTTGGCGCAGAAAAACTTGGCGCATATGTAATCCCTTGGTTAGAAGATCTTGGAGTTTCACCAACATGGAGCACAACTACATCGTTAGTTGGCGTGACATTAGTGATTGCATATTTTTCACTTGTATTTGGCGAACTCGTTCCAAAACGTTTGGCACTTTTTCGCACCGAAGAGATTGCACTCGCATCCGCTGCTGCAATTGATTTCACGGCAAAATTGTTTCGCCCTGTCATTTGGTTGCTCTCAAAATCTACAGACTTTGTTGTGCGCGTATTTGGTGTTGATCCTAAAGAACAAAGAAGTGCGATGTCTGAAGAAGAGCTCCTTGATTTAGTGGCTGGACATGCAGCCCTAACTGATGAAGAGCGAGACATTGTAGAAGAAGTCTTTAACGCATCTGAGCGCCAAGTACATGAACTCATGGTTCCCCGTACAGAGGTTGATTTCATGGATGGTTCACTCACCGTATCTAAAGCAATTGCACTTGCAGTAGAGAAAGCACATTCTCGTTATCCCGTTGTACGAGGTTCTAGTGATGAAGTAATTGGTTTTATCCATGTGCGCGATTTGTTGGATACTTCACTTGCATCTTCTGGTGGAAAGATTCAAGAACTTGTGCGCAATATTATGTATTTGCCTGGTACAAAAGGTGTTTTACCTGCGCTCACTGAAATGCGAAATCAGCGCCAGCATTTAGCAATCGTGCTCGATGAATATGGTGGCACTGATGGAATTGTTACCTTAGAAGATCTCGTCGAATCTCTTATTGGCGATATTCGCGATGAATATGACGAGTACCAAGAGGCACTACCTACACAATCTCAGACGGAGGATTTCGAGGTAGATGGACTCATTTCTGTTGAAGATTTACGCGATGACTCAGGTATAGAAATTCCTGAGGGGCCATATGAAACTGCGAGTGGATTTGTAATGCATTTTCTCGGTCATATCCCTCGCGAAGGTGATGTTGCCAGTATCAATGGCATTCGCATCACGGTACTTTCTATGGAAGGCAAGCGGGCTGGACGTCTATTAATATCGAGAGTTATATAAATCATGCGAGAATCACTCCATGACCGCTAAAGCCGCAAAGAGAGTGCTCTCGGGAATTCAACCGACTAGTGACTCTTTCCATCTTGGAAATTATTTAGGTGCGGTCAAACAATGGGTTGATCTTCAGGATGGACATGATGCCTTTTATTGCATAGTGGATTTACATGCCCTAACAATTGAAACCAATCCAGCACAATTTAGAAAGCGCACACTGGCATCTGCAGCCCAGTTATTAGCACTTGGAATTTCGCCCGAGAAATCAACTCTCTTTATTCAATCTCAAGTACCTCAACACAACCAATTAGGTTGGATTATGGAATGTCTTACTGGTTTTGGGGAAGCTAGTCGTATGACTCAGTTCAAAGATAAATCTTCAAAGAACGGCTCAGATCGTACGGTCGTAGGTCTCTTTACTTATCCAATGTTGCAAGCTGCTGACATTCTTTTATACCAAGCAGATTATGTTCCAGTGGGTGAAGATCAACGTCAACATATCGAACTCACGCGTGATTTAGCGCAACGATTCAATACAAAGTATGGCCAAACTTTTCAAATTCCAGATGCTTATATTCTAAAAACTGCAGCAAAGATCAATGATTTGCAAGATGCAACTGCAAAAATGAGTAAGTCATCTGGCTCTGTAGCTGGCGTAATCGAAATTATGGATACACCAGAGTCCAATGCTAAGAAGATAAAGAGTGCGACAACTGATGCCGGCAGAGAAGTTCGATTTGATGAGAAAGAGAAGCCAGGAATTAGTAATCTGCTTACCATTCATAGCGCACTCTCTGGCCAAACAATTCAAGCAATTGAAAAGGATTTTGATGGAAAGGGCTATGGTGATTTCAAGTCAGCTGTAGCTGAAGTTGTTGTTGAATATTTCAGGCCAATACGTGCACGTGCACTCGAATTACTCGAAGATGAATCGAACTTGCTCTCAATTCTCCATGATGGTGCTGCCAAGGCTCACTCTGTAGCGTCGAAAACAGTTGATCAAACGTACGCAAATCTTGGGGTCGTGAAGTGAAGAGGCTTCGACTATTCACCCTTCTGATTTCTTTAGCTCTTCCTCTTATTGCTCTTCCTGCTCATGGAGTAACCCCACCACTTATCGGGATCGCATATGACATTGGGGGCCGCGGAGATAGCGGATTCAATGATGCAGCAGGTGCTGGAGTGGATAGAGCAGTAAAAGAGTTGAAAGCTAAGTTTGAATCTACTGTCACATTTGGTACTCAAAGCGATCGAGAAACACGTTTGTCATCTCTTGTAGAAAAGAATGCAAATCCAATTATCGCTATTGGAAGTGACTATGCAGCAGCAGTTGATGCAAGTGCACAGAAGTATCCTGACACACAATTTATTCTTATTGACGATGCAAGTGTTGCCCACCTCAATGTGACTTCAATAATTTTTGCAGAAAGCCAAGGTGCATATTTAGCGGGTGCTGCTGCAGCACTTGCCACAAAGAGCGGCAAAGTGGCCATGATTGTCAATGAGAAGCAGAGCAAACTATTTTGGAATGGTTTCAATGTCGGCGTTAGGAATACAAAAAAAACAGTAAAAGCGACACTTTCTTTTGCTAACAAGAATTACGCCGCTACTGCAAAAGATCTTATAGATTCAGGTGTTGATATTATTTATTTAGGTATTCGTGGCTCCTCCACGGATGTGCTTGATGAAATCACAAAGCAAAATCTTTCTAAGAATCGCAAAAAGAGTATGCCAATGGTTTATCTAATCAGTGTTACGCCAGATCAATTCTTGCGAGTAAGTCCTGCATCAAAGGAATTTTTGTTAGCCAGAATCGAGAAGCGAGTTGATACTGCTGTCTTTAATGTGGCAAGTGCTGCGGTAAACGGTTCTCAATACCTAGATATCATTGATAAGGATTTAGGTATCTACGGTCATAGATTTGATGTATCAGATGATGGAATTACGATTGACGTTAGAAGTAAGTTACTCAATCCTTTTTCTAAACAACTGGCAGTGGCAAAGAAGCAGGCCCTGCTAGTAAAGGACTAACTAGTTACTGCTTTTATAATCTCTTGAGCTTCCTCTTTAGAGCTGTAGGACGATTGAGTGCCTCGGCGGGTCACGCTTTGAGAAGCACAAGCACAACCAAGTTTTACTGCTAACTCCTCTGACATCCCACGTGCTAATCCGTATGCAAAAGCACCCACAAAGGAATCTCCTGCACCCGTTGTGTCGATCGCGTTTACCTTTGGCGAAGGAATTCGAACAATTTCACCCGTTGATGCCGTAAATGCTGCACCTAATTCGCCTAAGGTAACCAGGATTCGCTTACCAAGTAATCGCGCTAAATCAGCAATTGTTTCGTCAGAATCAGGTGAGCGCTTCTGTGGATCCATAGATGCGAACTCGTGTTCATTTGGTGCTATCCAGTCACTGGCTGCCAGCAACTCTGCAGATAATGGAGCAAAGGGTGCTGGATTTAGTATTGTCCTAATTCCTTTTTTCGCAGCTGCACGAAAGGCGGCAGCAGTTACTTCTTGCGGAATCTCTAACTGACCAATAACGATATCTATATCGGCAATCGATTCAATTGCTCTGACTGCTTGCTCAGCAGTCATTGAATTATTTGATCCCGGTACACAAATAATTCGATTCGATCCATCTTTTTCAACCCATATAGGGGCAACACCACTTGCGCCGCTGGTACGTTCTACAAACGAGGTATTAATTCCTTGATCTTGAAAATTTTTTAGAGTTGAATCACCAAAAACATCATCACCTAAAGTGTTGACCATATATACATGCGCACCCATGCGACTGGCCATCACAGATTGGTTTGCGCCTTTACCGCCAAAACCCAATGCAAATGAATCACCGATAAGGGTTTCTCCACTTTGCGGAACTGTGTCGATGTAGGTGATCATGTCCATCATGGTGCTACCTACAACAACGACTGTTGGGAGATTTTTTGGAGAGCCAGCATGCAAACTATCAACCATTACTTTACCCTCCAAAGGACTCATCTCTTTTGAGCGTAGACGAAACACTAGCCCAAGAGATACGCTCTCTGCAATCGTTTCCATTAAGAAGCGTCATCCCCACAGATTTGATCAAAGGCGAGTCAGTCACTGTTCTGCGCAAGTGGAATGTGAAAAACTTTCATACGATCAAAGTTTAATAGTTCCAAACGAGTGATCACTCAAACAACTAAAAGGAGAAATACCGAATGCAGAAAAAACTTCTAGGTCGTTGGGGAGCAATAGCAATTGCTGCAGCCCTAACCGCTTCAGTCGTGACCGGTTGCGGTAGCGATAGCGAAGATGCAGCATCAACAGCTGAAGGCACAATTGGAATTGCCTATAGCCTCGGCGGACGCGATGTTCCAGGCTTTAACCAGCTTGCATACATTGGTGTAGAGCCACTACTTGCAGAAAATCCAAACCTTAAGCTCATTGAGTCACAAGATAACCCAACAGCTACAGATGATCAGCGCGCTGAGCGTCTTCGTCTTATGGCACAAAAGGGTGCAAACCCAATCGTTGTAGTTGGCTTTACATATGCCGCTGCACTTGCAAAAGTTGCACCAGAATTTCCTGAAATTCAATGGGGAATCGTAGATGACTCATCTGTTACAGCAGATAACGTTCATAGCATCGTCTTCAAAGAAGAAGAAGGCTCATACCTTGTAGGTGTTGCAGCAGCCCTGAAGAGCAAGTCAAATAATGTTGGATTTATCGGTGGAGTAAATACACCTCTCATCGCTAAATTCGAAGCTGGCTTTATCGCAGGTGCTAAAGCTGTAAACCCAAAGATCAAGGTTCAATCAACATACATCAGCAACTTCCCTGACTTCTCAGGATTCAACGATCCTGCAAAGGGATACGAAGCTGCTAAGGGTATGTACGAGAACGGCGCAGATGTTGTTTATGCAGCAGCTGGCGGAACCGGAACTGGTATGCACAAAGCTGGCTCTGAGCTCGGAAAGTGGTCAATCGGCGTAGATGCAGATGAAGCTACATACCCAGCACATGCTGATTACGTAACAACAATCCTTACATCAATGCTCAAGCGCGTTGATACAGGTGTCAATGCATTTGTTAAGGATGCACTAGCCGGAACAGCAACTGCAGGAGTAAAGACTTGGGGTGTTGCTGAAGGTGGCGTTGGATATACAACCACAGGTGGATATATCGATGACATCACTTCAAAGATCGATGAGTACTCAGCAAAGATCGCTTCTGGTGAAGTTGTAGTTCCAACAGATCCAAAGGCATAAGTAAGGAATACATCACTTAGGTAATGTGAAGTGGGGGGG
>CAIZHT010000189.1 GCA_903932885.1 uncultured Actinomycetes bacterium | reverse complement strand
TGGGGATAGATCATTAAATGCCTTGCCATGTTCTGCGGTGAAGCAAATGACTTCACATTTTCCGGCCGCGGTTCCTAAATCAGTATCAGGTCCAACCATGTCAGGAAGTGCCCAATCACCAACTGGTGGTCGAAGTGATGGCGAGCGATTATCAAAAACAACAACTTCAAAATCAGATTCAGGAATCTCAGTCAGCAACTCACCTGTTGTGGGACACAGTGGGCACAACTCTTTTGGAGGCAAGAAAATGCGACCTTGTCGATGAGCTGCCATTGCAACCCACTCATTGACCAAGGGATCTAGGCGAAGTTCACCAATTCCAGGTTGCTCTTCCTGAGGCCTGGCATCTTCAACATTTCGCGCTTGGCCGGAGGTGTCGTAGTAACGAATTGTTCGACCATCAGCCATATGGCGATCATTTCTGATGACGCCCGCTTTTAGTTTTTTACTCTCGCCCATAGTGTCGTTACTCTACCTTTGTGAGTAAGCAATCTGCACTATTGAGCGCGCCATCGTCATCACTACTGCTTGAAGTAGTCGAAGGCGCCCTTGTTATCCAACACTGGGGAGCACCTATTCATGGTGATCTCGGATCTGTGCAAACTGCCATTCGTCCATCGATTGCAAATAGCTCTTGGGATGAGCCACAGTTTCCCGGAATCATGCGCGAGAGTTCTCGCGGCTTTTTGGGGCGTCCAACATTATCTGGGCATCGAAATGGAAAAGCTTGGTCAACAAAGTTTGAGGTAACAGATTTTCATCATCAGCAAAACCATGTTGCCGTTACCTTTCGCGATCTGCACGCAGCACTTGAAGTGGTAATTACCTTCGACCTTGATAAGCACGGTGTTTTATTTCAAAGAGCAACAGTTAAGAATTTAGCTGATACCGAATATTGCCTCAATGAGTTCATTCATTGGCTGCCTCTTCCAAAAGAGGCTACACAAACTTTAGATTTTGCAGGTCGCTGGTCAAATGAACGTAATCCGCAGCGCAAAGAGATCGCAACGGGTACATGGGTTCGCGAATCTAGAGAAGGTCGCAGCGGTCACAATTTTTCTGTTGCAGATATTGCGTTAACTGCGCAGACATCTTTCCAATCAGGTAGCGCCTGGGCCACAAGTATTGCCTGGAGCGGGAACTCGCATTACTTAGTTGAAAAACTATTTGACGGCTCACAATCAATTGGTGCTGGCGAACTATTACTACCAGGTGAATTGATATTGGCATCAGGTCAAAGCTATGAAGCACCTGCTTTAGTTTCAGTTTATTCAGCAGAAGGGCTAGATGGAGTAAGCGCTGCTTATCACTCATATCTTCGAGGACGCGAAGTTCATCCAAAGAAACAACGCCCGCTAACTTTGAACATGTGGGAAGCGTTGTACTTTGATCACAACGAGGAAAAGATCAAGGCTTTAGTTGATGTTGCCGCCGAAGTTGGTATTGAGCGTGTAGTTCTAGATGATGGTTGGTTCCATTCTCGTCGAAATGATCGCGCTGGCTTGGGGGACTGGGTTATCGATCCTGCTGTCTGGCCCAATGGTTTGTCACCCATCATCAAATACATCAATGACAAGGGAATTGAATTTGGCCTGTGGTTTGAAGGCGAGATGGTTAATCCAGATTCAGATTTGTATCGCGCACATCCTGAATGGATATTGCATGAAGCAGATCGCGTGCCACCACTGTGGCGCCATCAATTAGTTCTAGATATTGGTCACGAGGGTGCTTTTAATCATGTGCTGGAGCAAACCTCTGCCGTTCTTGCTGCGCACAACATTGGCTATATCAAGTGGGATCACAACCGTGTACTAATTGATGCCGGTCATCTTGGTGCCGCCGGTGTTCATCGCCAAACACAAGCGATTTATCGTTTGTTTGCAGAGCTCAAGAAGCGTCACCCTGGACTTGAAATTGAATCATGTGCATCAGGTGGAGCGCGTATTGATTTAGGTGTGATTGATTATGTCGATCGTTTCTGGACAAGTGATAACAATGATGCGCTGGAGCGCCAAACAATTCAGCGCTGGACCGCCCAAGTTATTGCACCTGAACTCCTTGGTACTCACATTGGTCCAACTCATGGTCACCAAACAGGTAGAACACTTGAGCTTTCGATGCGCGCAACCACAGCCCTGTTTGGCCATGCTGGCATCGAATGGAACATAACTGAAGCAACACAAGAAGAGCGAAAGCATTTAGCAACATGGGCGCAGT
>CAIZHT010000188.1 GCA_903932885.1 uncultured Actinomycetes bacterium | reverse complement strand
GCAAAGTTGGTTGTGCATTGACCCACGTACTCGATCCAGTTGTGCTGTATCGGCAATGACCAATAGCAAGATTTCCTTTGAGTACCGCTAAATCACTTTAAGTAAATCCTTGAGAGACAAGTCCCATATCTTTATAGACAAGGATTCGATCCCCATCACTTGTTGCGATTCCCGCGGACTCTTGGCCGCGATGTTGCAGCGCGTAAAGGCCATAGAAAGAAAGTTTTGCTACTTCTTCACCGGGTGCCCACACTCCAAAGATTCCGCATGCATCTTGCGGACCTTTATCTTCGTCAAAGAGATTGTGATTGAGCATTCCATCCGGGCGCCGCGTCATGACGTAATCCTAAGTGGTAGATATTCTGAAAGATCTGCGCGAACTCCCGACGCACTTATTGCACCACTTTTCATTGCACTCTCCCATGTCGTTTCACCTTTAGCGAGTGCTAACCACGTTTGTGCATCCATCTCAACAACATTGGGTGGAGTCCCACGTGTATGCGTTGGGCCTTCCCCGCACTGCACTGCTGCATAGGGTGGAATACGCACTTCAATAGCGCGACCTGGTGCGATGGCTGTTAGTTGCGAAAGCGTTGCTTTCACTTCTTCAAGAATGGCTGTATCGCGCATCTCTTATCCAAACAATCTAGGGAAAGTAGAAGTATGCGCTGTTTTCAATTCTTGAAGTGAAATAGTTGTCTCATTGATAACAAGGGAGTCTCCGCCAGTTGTTCCAAGTTTGCCCACCGGCGTCTTGTACTTAGCGCACAGTTCCAAGAGTGCGCTCGACTTTGAAGGATCTATTGCAATAACAACTCTTCCTGGCGTTTCACTCAGCAAATCATTGCCTACATCATTGAGCGAAATTGTTGCACCTACCATGTGGCGCAAAACCATTTCAGTGATGGTCATTGCTAAACCGCCTTGACTCAAATCATGAGCTGCTGTAAATATTTTTTCACTTCGTCCTGCAAGAAGTACTTCAATCAAGTTCATCTCATTCTGAAGATCTGCTGTTGGTGAATTTCCACCACGTTGACCATGCAAAAAAGCCCATTCACTCCCTGCTAGATCAGCACCCGTAGTTCCTAACAAGTAGAGATCTAATCCCGCTTTATCAAATGACATCGGAGTACGTGTGCGAACATCATCGATAACACCTAAAACTCCAATAACAGGCGTTGGCAAAATCGCAACATCACCTGTTTGGTTATAGAAAGAAACATTTCCACCTGTCACAGGTAAGCCCATTTCTAAACAACCATCAGCTAAACCGCGCACTGATTCAGCAAATTGCCACATAACACCTGGGTCTTCTGGTGAGCCGAAATTCAAACAATTTGTTACTGCTAATGGACGCGCACCTGCTGTTGCAATGTTGCGTGCAGCTTCGGCCAGCGCCAACTTCGCACCTTGATAAGGATTGAGATAAGACCAATTTGCATTCGCATCCGTTGCGATAGCTACGCCCAGATGGGTTTTTTCATCAATTCGAACCATTCCCGAATCATCAGGTTGGGCTTGAATTGTGTTTCCTTGTACATATTTATCGTATTGAGCAGTGACCCAAGATTTATCTGCCATGTTGGGAGCGCTTACTAATTTCAATAGCGCTGCTTTGATTTCAGTAGAACTCTGTGGCATTGGAACTGAAATCTTTTCTGCGTTTACGCGATCAATATATTCAGGTTGAGCAAGTGGGCGGTTATACACGGGACCGTCATGTGCAACCGTACGAGGTGGAACATCAACTATGAGTTCACCATTCCATGTTATTTCCAAATGTTTTCCATTAGTTACTTCACCAATAACTGTGACGGTTACATCCCACTTCTTACAAATTTCTAAGAAGCGAGCAATTTTTGATGGTTCAACAATTGCACACATACGTTCTTGTGACTCTGACATCAAAATCTCTTCAGGAGAAAGTGATGGGTCGCGCAATGGAACTTTATCGAGTTGTACTTTCATTCCACCGCTACCACCTGATGCAAGCTCTGATGTTGCACACGAAAGTCCTGCGCCACCTAAGTCTTGAATACCAACAACTAAATCTTCGGCAAAGATTTCAAGAGAGCATTCGATTAGGACTTTTTCTACAAAAGGATCTCCTACTTGAACACTTGGACGTTTAGTAGAACCACCATCGCCAAATGTCTCTGAGGCAAGTACGGATACTCCACCAATTCCATCGCCACCGGTTTTTGCGCCGTAGAGAACAACTAAATTTCCAGCACCTGCAGCCTTTGCTAATTTGATATCGCTATGGCGCATAACTCCGACACAGAGTGCATTTACTAATGGATTTCCGATATATGTTTCATCAAATACAACTTCGCCGCCAATATTTGG
>CAIZHT010000187.1 GCA_903932885.1 uncultured Actinomycetes bacterium | reverse complement strand
CACAGTTACCGTCCCAGACCAAGGAATGCGTGAAGCAATTGCGCAAGCTCCAGTAGGCGATGATGTCTATAGCGATGATCCAACTGCTAACTCACTCGAAGAACGTGTTGCCGCACTCTTTGGAAAAGAGGCTGGGCTATTTACCCCAACTGGATCACTTGCAAATCAATTATCTATTCGCTCATTAGTCTCCCCCGGCGAAGAACTTCTTGCTGAGACAAATTCACATATTGTTCGTGCTGAACTAGGCGCTGCTGCAGTATTTAGTGGAATAACAACTCGCACATGGCCCGCGCGCAATGGTTTGCTCAAGGCATCCGACGCACTTGAGATTGCCAGACCTGATTCAGGACCTTACTTAGTTTCTACAACAGCAATCGCTGTTGAAAATACTCATAATTTTGGTGGCGGAACGGTTCAACCCATCGATCAAATAAAAGAACTGCATGCAGGTGCATCTAAGTTGGGAGTGCACTTACACCTAGATGGTGCACGAATTTGGAATGCTCATATTGCAAGTGGCGTCTCGTTTCTTGAATATGGAAAGTATTTCGAAACAATCAGCGTCTGTCTATCAAAAGGTCTAGGGGCACCTGTTGGTTCATTGATGCTCTCAACGAAAGATCGCATTACAAAATCTCGCGTATGGCGTAAGCGCTACGGCGCGGGCATGCGCCAAATTGGAATTCTGGCAGCAGCTGGACATTACGCATTGGATAACAACATTCAACGCTTATCTCAGGATCACGGCCGTGCAAAAAAATTAGCCTTGGCTCTATCGAAAGTTGATTCAACACTGATTGATCCAGAAACAGTTGTAACGAATATCGTCGGATTAGATCTAGCAGGTTTACCATTTTCTGCTGCTGAACTTGCAACACGATGCAAAGCTCAAGGATTACTTATTAGCGCACTGGGTCCAAAGTATGCACGCTTAGTAACTCATATGAATTTCGATGATGCGCAATGCGATGAAGCAATTGAAATTCTAAAGAAAGCCCTCGTGGCTCAGTAGCCATTCTTTTTTATCGAGGCCGTAAGCATAATTTCCAAGGGCTCCACCAGTTTTTACAATTCGATGGCAAGGGACAACCAACATAATCGCATTCTTTGCACATGCACTTCCCGCTGCACGCACTGCATCAGGGCTTCCAGCGCGGGAAGCAAGGTCTGCGTAAGAGATGACTTTTCCAGCGCTGACTTTGCGCATTGCTTTCCATGCAGCTTGTGAAAAATGAGCCCCAGGCTGGCGAACTTTTATTGCATTGATGGCAGAGATATCTCCATCAAAATAATCATTGAGTAATTCACTAATTTTTGGAATTGCCTTCACGCTCTTTACTTCACGAAGCTGATCATCAGAATCAAGAGAGGCTTTTAGCGCTGTAACATTTGAAAGATTTATACCTAAAACAATATCTTCATCAGCAATAATATTGAGAGTTCCAATGGGCGTCTTGTGAGATGTCAGAAGGAGCGTCACGCAGATAAAATTAGCGGTCGCGAAGCATCTCCGCAACCAAAAATGCGAGCTCTAGCGATTGGGCATGATTGAGTCGTGGGTCGCACGCAGTCTCATAGCGTGTCGATAGATCCTCGTGAGAAATCTGTTCTCCACCACCAACACATTCAGTGACATCATCACCGGTAAGTTCAATGTGAATTCCACCGGGATGAGTTCCAAGTGCTTTGTGAACTTCGAAGAAGCCCTTTACTTCATCCATAACATCATCAAAACTACGTGTCTTATAACCTGTTGGGGCTTCATAGGTATTGCCGTGCATTGGATCGCATACCCATAAAACCTGCGCACCAGATTTTGTAACACCTTCAACAAGAGCAGGTAGTACTTCGCGAATCTTGCCCGCACCCATGCGAGTAATCAAAGTGATTCGACCTGGTTCGCGATTAGGATCAAGTTTTTCAATGAGAGCAAGTGCATCTGCAACAGTTGATTTTGGTCCAAGCTTTATTCCAATTGGATTTCTTACCTTTGATGCAAAATCAACATGTGCGCCATCGAGTTGACGAGTGCGCTCACCAATCCAAATGAAGTGGCCAGAGACATCATATGGATCACCTGTTCGTGAATCGATACGAGTCAGCGCCTTCTCGTATTCAAGAATGAGTGCTTCATGACTTGAATAGAAATCAACAGTCTTGAAAGCCTCAGGATCAACTCCTGCAGATTTCATGAAAGAGAGTGCGCGTCCAATTTCATTCGCCATCTTTTCATAACGTTCGCCAACGGATGAATCGCGGATAAATCCCTTATTCCATTCGTGTACCTGACGAAGATCGGCAAAACCACCTTGCGTAAATGCGCGCACAAGATTGAGCGTCGAGGCAGATGTGTTGTAGACGCGTACCAAACGGTTTGGATCCGGGGTACGAGACTTCTCAGTAAATTCGAGATCATTGACCGCATCTCCGCGATATGCAGGAAGTGTTACATCTCCACGAGTTTCCATATCGTTAGAACGAGGTTTTGCGAACTGACCAGCCATACGGCCAACTTTTACTACCGGCAGGCTTGAGTGATACTGCAAAACTGCAGCCATTTGAAGAATTGTCTTGATGCGATTGCGAATTGAATCTGCAGTTGCGCCACTAAAAGTTTCTGCGCAATCTCCACCTTGTAACCAGAATGCACGACCTGCTGCAGCTTCTGCAATCTGTGCTTTTAGATTGTCACATTCACCAGCGAAGACAAGTGGTGGAAAAGATTTGAGTTCTGCGACTGCACTTTTGATTGCTGCGCCTTCAGGACCTCCTGGCCATTGCGGTTGCTGGGCAGCGACAAGGCCAGGAGTGAAGAGATTATCTAGAGTGCTCATAGGGATAAGAATAGAAGATTCATTGGCAATCGCGGAGTGCGATTATCCAAAGAAAATCTCTGACTCCTTATAGAACTCAACGGGAACTGTCTTTAGCTTCTCAGTAGCTGATGCCAATGGGACACGGGCAATTGTGGTGCCATGAAGTGCAACCATCTTGCCGAAGTCGCCTTCGTGAACTGCTGTAATTGCATGAAGACCAAAGCGAGTAGCAAGGACTCGGTCAAATGCTGATGGTGTTCCACCGCGTTGAATATGTCCAAGTACTGATGTACGCGCTTCTTTGCCAGTCTTTGCTTCAATTTGGGCTGAAAGCCATTCGCCAATTCCAGATAGTTTTACGTGACCGAATGCATCAAGTGTCTGATCTTTTGTCAGCATGTCACCATCTTGAGGAATCGCACCTTCTGCAATAACAATTATCGGCGCAAATCCACTCTTGAATCGTGATTCAACCCATTCGCAGACTTTATCAACTGAGAACTTTACTTCTGGAATCAAAATACATGCAGCTCCTCCGGCAATACCAGAGTGCAATGCAATCCAACCTGCGTGGCGACCCATAACTTCAACTACGAGCGCACGGTGGTGAGATTCTGCAGTTGTATGGAGGCGATCGATTGCCTCCATGGCGATATTTACTGATGTATCAAAACCGAATGTGTAATCAGTATTGTTGAGATCGTTATCGATTGTCTTTGGAACACCAATGACTTTTACTCCGAGTGCATCAAGCTTTGTTGCAACTCCAAGAGTGTCTTCGCCGCCAATAGCAATGAGAGCGTCGATTCCAGCCTTAGCAAGATTTTCTTTAATCTTTTCTACGCCATTTTCAATCTTGAATGGATTAGTGCGTGATGAGCCAAGAATTGTTCCGCCGCGAGGCAAAATTCCACGAGTTGTAGCAAGAGTGAGTTCCATTGTCAGTCCCTCTAGTGGACCCTTCCAACCATCTCTAAAACCAACAAATTCATAACCGTATTCTTTTACGCCCTTGCGGACTACTGCACGAATTACGGCATTGAGACCAGGGCAATCTCCGCCACCTGTGAGGACACCAATACGCATCTTTATAACTCCAAAATATCTAGATTCTTATCCAGATTCGATGAATAAGTGAGGGAATACATCACGCTCACTTGTGGTCAACGTTGACTGGCACAGTCTAACCTTTACCTATGGCAAAGGAACAATTAATCGCAGGCGTAGATTCATCAACCCAATCGGTCAAGGTTGTCATTCGTGATGCAGCCACTGGCGCACTCAAGCGAGAGGGACGCGCATCTCACCCCGATGGTACGGAGGTAGATCCCACCGCGTGGAAAGTCGCACTCGATGCCGCACTTGTTGAAGCAGGTGGACTAAGCGATGTTGAGGCAATCTCAATTGGTGGCCAGCAACATGGAATGGTTGCACTCGATAGTGATGGCGAAACAATTCGTAAAGCACTTTTATGGAATGACACACGCTCTGCATCTGCTGCCGATGATTTGAATAAAGAACTTGGCGGCAATGCAGAAACTGCTCGCAAAGTCGGCTCAGTTTTAGTTGCATCATTTACAGCAACAAAACTTCGTTGGATGGCAGATAACGAAAGTGCTAATGCTGCAAAAGTTGCTGCAGTTGCGCTTCCCCACGACTGGCTGTCTTGGCAGTTACAAGGAGCAAAAGATTTTTCAACTCTCTTTACAGATAGAAGTGACGCTTCGGGTACTGGGTATTTTGATCCCGCAACATCGCATTACCGCGAAGATATTGTGAAGTTAGCTCTTCGCCATGATTCCGATGTTTATCTCCCGAAGATAATTGCTCCATCATCATTTGGTGGCGAGACATCTGGTGGAATTCCAATCGCGCCAGGTGCTGGCGATAATGCAGGCGCAGCACTTGGTCTACAAGCGGAGCCTGGCGATGTTGTCGTATCTCTTGGAACAAGTGGAACTGCATTTGCTGTCTCTGAGACACCAACCCATGATGCAAGTGGTGCAGTAGCTGGATTTGCCGATGCAACAGGGCGTTTCTTGCCTCTTGT
>CAIZHT010000186.1 GCA_903932885.1 uncultured Actinomycetes bacterium | reverse complement strand
GATAGCGCCGGTCTTGACCGCGTATTCAACGTACTTCGCCAGCCATACACAGAAGAACCAACAAACTGGTCACGTCGTTACAAAGCAAATCTTGAAAAATTAGCATCAGGTGATGTCATCAAGGTCGCAGAAGTTGTGCGCGATCTTTATCGTCGCGATCTCGATCGTGGACTATCAGCTGGTGAAAAGCGCATGCTCGCCAAGGCGAAGCAGATTCTTATCTCAGAGCTCGCACTTGCTGAGCGCACTGATGAAGAGAAGGCTGCAACGATCCTTGACGAGGTTCTAGCTTCCTAAGCAATATATGAAGTGCGCAGCAATCATTGCCGCTGCTGGCAGTGGTGAAAGATTTGGCGCACAGATTCCTAAAGCCCTCATTCAACTGGGCGACCGCACACTTATCGAGCACGCTATTGCTGCCCTTGCACCTGTTGCAACTCAAATAATTGTTACTGCCCCAGCGGGTTACGAAGATCAAATTCGCACACTTGTCGGCAACGGAATTGATGTCGTTACTGGTGGAGCAACACGTTCTGAAAGTGTCCGAAACGGTTTAGCCCTAGTTGCCTCTGATATCGATTACGTTTTGGTTCACGATGCAGCGCGCGCGTTAGCAACAACGCATTTAGCGCAAGAGGTGCTTGTTCAATTAGAAAGTGGCGAGAAAGCTGTCATCCCTGGGCTCGAACTAATCGATACAGTCAAAGTAGTCGATGCTTCCGGTTATGTATTGGCTACTCCAGATCGCAAAGAGCTACGCCGAGTTCAAACTCCTCAAGGATTTTCTCGTCAACTATTAGTTGATGCACATGCATCACAGAACGATGCAACTGATGATGGTGCACTTGTTGAAAGTATGGGCGTAAAAGTCAAGATCATTCAAGGTGAAGAACGTGCTATCAAAATTACAACTACTGCAGATTTAGCAATTGCACTTTCACATCTTGGTAGCGCTTCAGACTTTAGAAGCGGTGTTGGCGTTGATGCTCATACATTTGCGCAAGGCAAACCACTCTGGCTTGCAGGTATTGAATGGCCAGATGAAATTGGAGTTGAAGGTCACTCTGATGGAGATGTTGCTGCGCATGCAATCTGTGACGCGCTCTTTGCCGCAAGTGGACTTGGTGATCTAGGAAGTAATTTCGGTGTGAATCGCCCTGAATATGCCGGTGCATCAGGTGCACAATTACTCAAAGAAACGTTAGCCATGATTACAAAAGCCGGTTACACAATTTCACATGTATCTGTGCAAGTAATTGCTAATCGACCAAAATTAGGGCCGCGCAGAATTGAAGCAATTGCAGCGCTATCAAACGCGCTAGGCGGAGCATCAGTTTCATTACTCGCAACAACTACCGATGGAATGGGTCTAACAGGTGAAGGAAAAGGCATTGCAGCGATTGCATCGGCCGCCATTTTTAAGGATTCAACACACTCACGGTAGACTCATCACATGAGTTCGCTATCGCTATATGACACGCTAACTCGCACAACAACACCATTTTCTCCAGTGGTCGCTGGCAAAGCATCGATCTATGTCTGTGGTGCAACCGTTCAGGCTGCTCCACATATTGGCCATGTTCGAAGTGGTGTGAACTTTGATATTTTGCGCCGCTGGCTAATCAAGAGTGGCTACGACGTTACCTTTATCCGCAATGTCACTGATATTGATGACAAAATTTTGCACAAAGCTGTACATGAAGAAATGCCTTGGTGGGCACTTGCTATGAAGTACGAGCGCGCATTTAGCGCTGCATACACGGCTTTGAATGTTGCTCCTCCAACATATGAACCACGTGCAACTGGGCACATAACGCAGATGATTGAACTTATGCAATTACTTATTGAAAAAGGCGCTGCATATGCACCGGGTAATGG
>CAIZHT010000185.1 GCA_903932885.1 uncultured Actinomycetes bacterium | reverse complement strand
GATGAAGTGGACTCAATTCTCATAGATGAAGCTCGTACACCTCTCATTATTAGCGGCCCTGCTGATAAAGCCACAAAATGGTACGTAGAGTTTGCAAACCTTGTTGCAAAATTGCAACGCGATGTTCACTATGAAGTCGATGAGAAAAAGAAGAGCTCATCTGTGCTTGAAGATGGTGTAACTCGCGTCGAGGAGATGCTCAAAATCTCAAATCTTTATGAAGCCGCTAACACACCCATGATTGGCTATCTCAATAATGCTATTCGCGCAAAGGAGCTATTCAAGCGCGATAAAGATTATGTAGTGATGAACGGTGAACTACTTATCGTTGATGAGCACACCGGTCGCATGCTTGCGGGGCGCCGCTATAGCGAAGGCCTTCACCAAGCACTTGAGGCCAAAGAACGTATTGAGATTAAAGATGAGAACCAAACTCTTGCAACAATCACATTGCAGAACTACTTCCGTCTCTATGAAAAAATCTCTGGCATGACAGGTACCGCAAGTACGGAAGCATCAGAATTTCATCAGATATATAAATTAGGCGTAATTCCAATACCGACAAACCGTGAAATGATTCGTTTAGATCAAGCAGATCTTGTCTATAAAACTGAGGCTGGAAAGTTTGCAGCACTTACTGCCGATATTGCGCAGCGTCACCGTAAAGGACAACCTGTTTTGGTTGGAACTGTAAGTGTAGAAAAATCTGAGGAATTATCTGGCTATTTGCGTAAAGCGGGAGTGCCACACGAAGTTCTCAATGCAAAGCACCATGAACGAGAAGCTGCAATTATTGCTAACGCAGGTGTTACTGGTGCTGTAACAGTTGCGACAAATATGGCTGGTCGAGGTACCGACATCATGCTCGGTGGCAATCCAGAATTTATGGCTGATTACGAATTGCAACGTCGTGGAATATCTCCAGTTGATAATGCTCAAGAATACGAAGCTGCATGGCCAACAGAAATTGCACGCCAGAAAGAGGCGGTAAAAAAGGGTCATGAAGAAGTTGTCGCACTTGGTGGACTCTATGTTTTAGGAACAGAGCGTCACGAATCACGCCGTATTGATAATCAGTTGCGTGGTCGCTCTGGTCGCCAAGGAGATCCTGGCGAATCTCGTTTCTATCTTTCTCTTCAAGATGAATTAATGCGTCGATTCAATTCAGGAATGGTTGAAAGATTCCTCTCTGCCGCAGGAATTCCAGAGGATTCTCCAATTGAATCCAAGATGGTCAGTAATGCAATTCGCTCTGCGCAAACACAGGTAGAAGCACAGAACTTTGAAATGCGTAAAAATGTTTTGAAATATGACGATGTTATGAATCGTCAACGCCAAGTTATTTATGGAGAGCGCCGTTTAGTGCTTGAAGGGAAAGATATTAAGGATCAGATCGCTGAATTTGTTGATGAAACATTGATCGCATACGTTCAAGCAGAGACAGCCGAAGGCTATGCAGAAGATTGGGATCTAGAAAAACTCTGGACTGCTCTCACTTCAATCTATCCAATTTCGCTCACAGTTGAAGATGTTGAGAAATTAGCGGGGACTCGAGCCGGCCTAGATACAGACTTCCTCATTGCACAGATCACTGATGATGTGGCCAGAGCTTATGCATCTCGCGAAGCCACACTAGGTGCACAAGTTATGCGAGAGTTAGAGCGCAAAGTCTTGTTATCAGTTCTTGATCGCAAATGGCGCGAACATCTTTACGAAATGGATTATCTGCAAGAAGGAATCGGTCTGCGTGCTATGGCACAACGCGATCCACTTGTTGAATATCAGCGCGAAGGATTTGATCTATTTGCAGCCATGATGGATGGCATCAAGGAAGAGATTGCTTCACTTCTTTTCAATGTAGAAGTTACTGTCGAATCTAATGAGAAAGTAAATGCAAAAGGGTTAGAGAATAAGCCAGCCTCCGTAGATGCGTTGCAGTACACAGCTGCTGATGAAAATGGAGTGCGCAAGACTGGTGATGTTGGTAGAAACTCTCCTTGTCCTTGTGGCTCTGGAAAGAAATACAAGCGTTGTCACGGAGCCGCACAATAAATTCTCTATAAGAGATGTAGCGCGGTACATAGCCAGCGCTTATCAATTCCTTCAAATCTGATTACAAGTGATCGAAGTCTGCCGCCATATCGCACTGTCACAGTTGATTCGCAAATTCCATCCAGTGGTTCACTTTGATGAAGCGCTCTTACTCTGCCCACTTCCTTTTGGCTTCCAACATTCCTAAGAAGTTCGTTATATATCTTCTGGTGACACCAATGAGAGAGCTGAGCAGGTTGCCTCTTACCAGCCCAAATCTCTAAAACGCTCACAACAAATTTGAGCGTCCAGGTATGCAATTCAGGAAGTTCGGATGCAGATGTTGGCTGTGGCGCAAAGTCGGGATCGTAGTTTTCTCCAAAGCACGACGGTGTTGTAAATAGCAGTGCCTTTTGAGCAATAACTTCTACAACGGGTGCTGGAAAGAGATCGAGTACTGGGTGGCTCCAGAAATGAGAATGAATGATTGGAGCAGGTTCAAGAACCACGCTCTTATATGTTGGAAGTTCATCGAAATAGAGTTGTGTTGTCATAGAGCACAGATTTACTCAAAAAATTCTTCGCCACATCAGCCAAAAGGATGAGTTCGTCTCATACTTTTGGATGACTGTGGATATCGCAAATCAAAATCCTCCAGAGGCTATTGAGTAGGCCGCATGGTCACATATAAAGAGAAATCTCAATCCCGCTTACCGCTGGCAATTACATTAGTCATTGCATCATTTCTATCTGCATTTATTCTCGCAGCGACATCTAACCGCGGAGATCACTATTGGATAGCTAGACACACACTTTTACCCGGTGCACTCATTGCTTCAACTGATGTATCTACTGCAAAATTTTCCTTAGGAAAGAACGCATCTGTATACATTCATCAGAGCGCAAACCCAGTTGGAACTCTAGTTTTGACTCGTATCTCGGCAGAGAGCCTTATTACAAAGGATGCAATTGGTAGCGATCTCAGTGCTGGATCAACTCATCTAGTCCCATTACGAATTGGATCTTCTGATCTTCCCTCAGCAATAATGAGCGGAGAGACCATTGATCTCTATTGGGTTGATTCGCGCGATAACAATCTCAGCCCGTCACCTCCGATATTGATAGTCAGTGGAATCTACTTAGTGGCCATCGATAAGAGTGGCAAAAATTTTGGAAGCGATAATTCACTCACTGTTTCAGTCGATGCATCTGATGTCTTGAGAGTTCTCAATGCCACAACTTTTGGACGATTAGTGGTTGTGAGCACTCATGGCTGAAGATGAATTACCAATAGTCATCACTGCAATCGCCGACGCGCAGAGCGAAGGGTTTGTGGCAAGTGGACTCTTTGCACAGGGGTGGTCTGTTGTATATCGAGCACTTGATACCACCTCACTGAAGAAATATCTTGCAAGTAATCCTGATATTGCTAAGAGTGCGCTCTTGCTTTACACACCCGAACTTCCAGAATTGAATCCAGCCTCCTGCTTTGAACTCTCTGGAATGGTCAAGCAATCAATTGGATTCTCAAATGATTTAGAGAAATACAAGGAATACCCAGGACTCTACGAGATCCCTAAAGATCTGACAGAACTTGTCAGCTTGGTGCGCGGCTCAATAAGAAGTCCATTGATTCGCCAACATTTACCTATTCAACATGTAGCTAGGCGAGCACAAGTGATTGCAATCGGTTCAGCCGGAAGTGGAGTTGGTTGCACAACAGTTGCAATAAATATTGCGATGGAACTCAGTGTCCTTGAGAAATCAACTCTGCTTATCGATGCAAACTTTAGGGCACCATCGATTGCAGTCTTACTCTCACTTCGAAATCTACTCAGTGATGAAGGTTGGCGAAGTGTCGCACCTCAACTTTCGATCTCAGAGATTACTCAACTGCGCTCAAGTGGCATCGATGAATTGATGGCGCGTGCATTGGATGAATTTGATCAAATAATTATTGATTTAGGTTCTATCTCCGGATTATCAAACCGTCTTACTGATCAACGATGGACATCAAGAATGACTACGTGGTCATGTGATAACGCAGATGAATTATGGATAGTTTCAAAACCAGATTTATTGGGAGCGCATAGATTAG
>CAIZHT010000184.1 GCA_903932885.1 uncultured Actinomycetes bacterium | reverse complement strand
CGCCACATGGGGCGTATACCCAGTTTCATACATCCTTGGTATGGGCGAAGGTATGGCATCAGCAGAGCAGTTCGTAGGAGTACAAGTTGGTTACACAATTGCTGACGTATTGGCAAAGTGCGTATTCGGTCTAACAATTTTGAAGATCGCACGCATGAAGTCAATGGCAGAAGGCATGAAGGACGACCACTAATTACTAAGTAAATAAGGGGTGTCGGGAAACCGGCACCCCTTATTTTTTTGTAGAGTCAAGGTATGAACAATTACCGCATGGGTGGATATTTATTATTCGCGATAGGGCTCATCAACTTGCGCTACCAATGGGGAGAGCCTGGAATCGTTGGACGAAGTGCAACAATCTTTATTCCTGGAGCCTTGATACTTCTCGCTACTGTCATTGCACCCTTGAAGCCAATATTGATGAAAAAAGAAGTCCAATATCTTCTCTCTTTTGCTGGACTGGCCTGTGTCGCTTATGCGGTAACGAACTAAAAATTCGCACCCAGTTATTTTCCAGTTCGAAAAGAAATATCTCTCTTTTTCATCTCTGAGACAAGAATACGAATCGCATTTGGTCCCATACCGTGGAGTGCTTTTAATTTATCTAAGGAAACTTTTCGTAAGTCGCTAACCTGTAATAGTTTGGCATCAACTAATGCGCGTCTAGCGGGCGCGGCTAAACCAATTTCTTTCCATGCCCCATCGACTTTGTCATAATCAGTTGGACCTAGATGCATTGTGGTGGTTTTATTCTTATTTTGTTTCGCCATAACAATTTGAATTCCTTATTTTTTTATCTGGTGCGGGAGAAGGGACTTGAACCCTCACGTCCGAAGACACAGGTTCCTAAGACCTGCGTGTCTGCCATTTCACCACTCCCGCTAAAGAGTGTCTTAGATATTCGTATTACTTGGAGAACTTCTCTGAGAGAAATTCTCTGACTATCTCAATCCGCAAGAATCTAAATAGAGCCCCTTGGATAATGCCTAAGGTTAGGGGTAAGTTTGCCATGTTCCAAAACGAGAACTAACGACGAAGGAGCCCCACAGTGTCACTCACCCCAACACCAGCAGATAAGTTCACATTTGGTCTTTGGACCATCGGATGGCAAGCGAGGGATCCCTTTGGTGATGCAACTCGTGGTGCCCTAGACCCAGTTCGAAGCGTCAATGAACTCGCAGCTCGCGGTGCTCATGGTGTGACTTTCCACGATGATGATTTGATTCCATTTGGTAGCGATGACAGTTCACGACGCGGCCACATCGATCGTTTCAAAAAAGCACTTGCCGATACAGGAATGAAAGTTCCAATGGCAACAACAAATCTATTTACGCATCCAGTATTCAAAGATGGTGCATTTACAAGTAATGACAAAGATATTCGCCGTTATGCAATCCGTAAGGTAATGCGCAATATTGAATTAGCAGTAGAACTTGGCGCAGAAACATATGTCTGTTGGGGCGGCCGTGAGGGTGCTGAATCTGATGCAGCTAAAGATGGCTATGTTGCAATGGAGCGCTTCCGTGAAGCATTCAACATTCTCGGCGATTTCGTTGTAGACAATGGATACAACATTAAGTTTGCAATTGAACCAAAGCCAAATGAACCGCGTGGAGATATCTTCTTGCCAACAATTGGTCACGCAATGGCATTTATTTATACACTCAACCGTCCAGAACTCGTTGGCTTGAACCCTGAAGTTGGTCACGAACAAATGGCTGGCCTCAACTTCGTCCATGGAATTGCTCAAGCACTGTGGCAAGGAAAGTTGTTCCATATCGACCTCAATGGTCAGCACGGTCCAAAGTACGATCAGGATCTCGTATTCGGACATGGTGATTTGAAGTCAGCATTCTTCTTAGTAGATCTACTTGAGCACTATAAGTACAGCGGTCCAAAGCACTTTGATTACAAGCCATTACGTACAGAAGATGACAAGGGCGTATGGCAGTCAGCAACTTCGAATATGCGCACATACTTGATTCTCAAAGAACGCGCAAAGGCATACCGCAGCGATCCACGCGTTATCGAAGCAATGAAGGCTTCAAATATTCCTGGCCTCCTTGAGCCAACACTTGGCGCAGGAGAGAGTTGGAAAGATTTAACAAAGCCAGAAGCATTTGATATCGAGAAGGCTGGAGCGCGCGGTTACGGCTACGAACTTCTTGATCAACTAGCACTTGAGCACTTGATGGGTGTAAAGATCTAAGTAGAAGTAAATAAAAAATGGCCTAGAGAATTCTCTAGGCCATTTTTTTATTATCTAGTTATTTTTTTGATGCTACTTAGTTGCTCCTGCGCGCTTGCGGGATACTGCATCCACTGTTGCAGCGAGGATAAGTACTCCACCGGTTACAAGGAAGTTGATACCTGCTGGAAGTCCAAGTAGACCAAGACCATTATCGATAATTGAAATAACAACAGCGCCAACAGCTGCGTGAGCTAAACGACCACGTCCACCGAAGAGGCTAACTCCACCCACAACAGCGGCTGCGACGCCAGATAGAACCATTGATTTACCAGCCGTTGCCTCTACTGCGCCAATTCGACTTGCATTGAAAATACCTGCAACAACAGCGAGCATTGAACAGATAATAAATGCAGACATACGAATCTTTGCAACCTTGATACCAGCACGACGAGCAGCTTCTGGATTTCCACCTACTGCATAGAGGTGGCGACCAAAGCGTGTGCGATCGAGAATCAAAGTACCAACGAAAAGAATTGTTATTGCAAATGGCATAACAATTGGAACGCCACCAATTGCAACAGAAGAAAGACTGCGATTCACATTCAAAATTGCAACGCATCCGGCACCAAGTCCACCCATTACTCCAAGCTTGATGAAGAGAAGAACGATTGGTCTATTAGGTAAATTAGATTTCTTGCGACGCATGCGATCATAGAAATTTATAAGTAATGTCAGTGTCAAGAAAATACTGAGCATCAACCAACCAGCCCACGCAGGCATGTTGTCATTCATGATTGCTTTGAGCTCTGGTACTTCAACGCGGTAGATACCGCCATCGCCAAGGAGCGCTAGTTGCAAACCTTGGAATCCCAGGAACAGACCCAGCGTTACAACGAAAGATGGAACACCAACTTTTGCAACGAAGAAACCGATAAAGGAGCCGACTAAGAAACCGACAACGAAGCCAGCCAGAATTGATACACGCCAATCCCAGCCCGCCTTATTGGTGAGAATAATAAAGAAGGCCATTGAAAGTCCCGAGGTAACACCAGCAGAGAGATCAATTTCAGCAATCAAAATTACAAAAACAAGTGCCATCGAAAGCATCATGAGCGTTGCTGATTGCACCAAAAGGTTTGCAAAGTTGAGCTTTGTGAGGAAGTAGGGATTCAAACTTGCAAATAGCCCAGTAAGAAAAATAAGTGAGATGACAGATGGCAAAGCACCCATCTCGCCACTTTTTACGCGAACAAAGTAGTTCTTTACTTGATCGCGGATTGTGCCTTCGTGGCCGGAGCTAATTGTGGTTGTAGTAGTTGTACTCATAGTTACGCCTGCTCCATGCTCTTGGTTCCGGTGATGTAACCAACTACATCAAGGTGATTTGTCTCTGTGGCCTTGAGGTGGGCAACCATTTTTCCTAAATACAAAACGCTGATGTCATCGCAAACCTTGAAAACATCCTGCAGGTTGTGACTGATGATAATTACTGCAACACCAGAGTCGGCTAGGCGACGAACAAGATTGAGAACTTGTTCAGTCTGTGCAACGCCGAGCGCTGCGGTTGGCTCATCAAGAATGACAAGTTTGGCTTTACGAAGTACAGAACGTGCAATTGCTACCGTCTGGCGCTGTCCACCAGATAGGGAGGCAACCTTTTGACGTACTGATTTCACAGTACGAATTTTTAGACCGGCAAGAGTTTGAGTTGCTTCGTACTCCATATTTGTCTCATCAAGTGTCAAGCCATTCATCTCTTCGCGACCAAGAAACATGTTCTGCACAATGTCGAGGTTTTCACACAAGGCGAGATCTTGATAAACAACTTCAATCCCAAGTGCAGCAGCTTGGCGCGCACTATTGAGATGAACTTCATTTCCTTCAAACTTAACAACACCAGAGTCGTAAGATTGAACTCCAGCAAGGCCCTTAATCAACGTTGATTTTCCTGCGCCATTATCTCCAACGAGAGCAGTTACTCGACCTGCATACGCTTTAAAATTGATTCCTTGCAATACATCTACTGGTCCAAAACTCTTTATTACATTCTGGAGTTCGATGACGGGTGTGTCCATGGAGTTCCTCTCTCGGAGTTATTTCCTACTAATTACATTTCCTACATATGTCACTACTAATTCACGAACAAATATCTCGTTTTTCAAACCATGGGGAAAATTGCGAAAACCTTTGCGCCGACCAGATGGCCGGCGCAAAGGTTTATTCACGCATTTATATTATGCAACGCCGTACTTTGTACATGCTGCAGCGACTGCTGCTGTACAAATTTCTTCAGCCTTTGCATCTCCTGCAGCAACAACATCCTTGACCTGATCTGGGCCAACGAGTACTGGTGTTACAGCTACGTAAGGAGTTCCATCAGCAAGAGTCTTATCTGCTGTTGGCTTCTCACCCTTGAGGAGTGCGATTGCCAAGTCAGATGCAGCTGTTGCTTCTAGTGTGAATGGCTTGTAGACAGTTGCTGTCTGCTTGCCAAGCAATACGTTCTGTAGACCAGCTACTGATGCATCTTGTCCTGAAACTGGAACAGTCTTCTTGTTCTTGTCCAAGATTGTGATGATGTTTGCTGCGTTGTTATCGTTTGGTGCAAGAACTGCATCGACCTTACCCTGAACAGCTGTGTAAGCCTGCTCGAATAGTGTTCCAGCCTTTGCTCCATCCCATGTTCCAGCCATTTCAAATACTGGCTTTACACCAGCTGCTGAAAGAACTGCTACAGCACCGTCATAGAACATCTTTGCGTTTCCATCAGATGGATCGCCTTGTCCGTAAATAACGCGAGCTGTTGTTGGATCAATACCCTTAGCTGCAAGGCCATCAAGAATTGATTGTCCTTCTAGTGCGCCAACTGTTTCGTTATCGAATGATACGTAGTAGTCAGCTCCTGCAATTGGACGGTCATAAGCAATAACAGGAATACCTGCTGCCTTTGCCTTCTCAGTTACCTGTACAGCTGCTCCTTGATGATCAACAAGAATCATCACGCCGCAACCCTTGCTCATCATTTGCTCAGCAATTGTTGCGTACTTAGCTGTATCACCTTGTGCATTTTGAATATCTGTCTCGAAACCTGCACCTGTAAGTGCTGAATCAAGTGCTGGACGATCTCCAGTCTCCCAACGTGGTGAAGATTCTGCATCAGGAAGGATGATGCAAGCACGTGTGCTTCCGGCTTCTTCGCTCTTTGAGCAGCCAGTAAGTGCAATCGCGATAGCTGCAAATGCTGCAGTAATCGCTAAATGGCGCTTTGTCATATATTTATTACCTTTCGAAAGGTGGAAAACACCCTAGGCCGAATCTTTTCCGACCAAACAAGGAAGGTGTAACCATTGCGAAGGTTATGCCAGAAGCGCGCAAAAGAGAATATTTAATTAGGGATTTCCCCCTTTGCAACCTAACAATTAGGTAACGTTTATTGCCACGCTCACGGTAACCTTGGGCGTATGCCTTCGCAGATTGATGAGTTATCACGCGTAATAACCGAAGCTATCTCGCGTGCAATCACATCTGGTGAGATCGAGGCGAGCCTGCCCGATACGGTCCCCCTGGAGCGTCCGAAGAATCGCGACCATGGAGATTACGCGACTTCCATTGCTCTTCAGCTGGCCAAAGCCGCGGGTAAAAACCCTCGAGATGTCGCACTCATTCTTCAAAGACTCATAGGCACCACACCTCTTATATCTGCAGTAGATATCGCCGGTCCTGGCTTTCTCAACTTCACATTGAATAGGGCAAGCCAAGCGAATTTAGTTTCATCGATAATTGAAAGTGGTGCCACATACGGACAGGGCAACTCACTTGCAGGAGTTCGCATTAACCTCGAATTTATTAGTGCAAATCCAACGGGTCCATTGCACTTAGGGCATACGCGTTGGGCTGCTGTCGGTGATGCACTCGGCCGAGTACTCAGCGCGGCGGGGGCTGATGTGTCACGAGAGTTCTACATCAATGACCGTGGAAATCAAATGGATCTCTTTGGGGCTTCACTTGAGGCCGCCGCTTTGGGCAAACCAATTCCTGAAGACGGGTATCAAGGAAATTACATTCTCGACCTTGCGCAAGAAGTCGTCGCAGCAAATGCTGGGATAAAGGAATTGCCAGAGCCAGGACGCCTCATTGAATTTCGTGAACGCGGATATCAACTTCAACTGAGTCAACAGAAAAAAGTTCTTGATTTTTTTGGAACACACTTTGATACTTGGTTTTCAGAGCGCTCGCTCCATGATGCAGGTTCGGTTGAACATGGTATGGATGTTTTGCGTAAACAGGGTCATGTCTTTGAACTTGAGAATGCAACCTGGCTTCGCACTACTGATTTTGGTGACGATAAAGATCGCGTGCTAACAAAAAGCGATGGCTCCCTCACATACTTCTCATCAGATACTGCCTATTACATCAATAAGCGCGAACGCGGCTTTGATATTTGCATCTACATGCTTGGTGCTGATCATCATGGTTATGTAGGACGCCTTAAAGCTATTGCTGCATGCGCAGGCGATGATCCTGAATACAACATCCATGTTCTCATCGGTCAGTTGGTTAAAATCATGGAAGGTGGCGAAGAGGTAAAACTCTCTAAGCGTGCAGGCACCATTATTACTTTGGAAGAATTAGTAGAAAAAGTTGGTGTAGATGCTGCTCGTTACACACTTATTCGCTACCCAGTAGAAACTCCAATGGTCATGGATTTGGATATTCTTACAAGGAATACAAATGAGAATCCTGTTTATTACGTTCAATATGCCCATGCTCGAATTGCTGGAGTTTTGCGCAATTGCGAAGAGTTGAAAATTTCCATGAATGCCAAGGATTTCGATCCGGCATTACTCATCCATGATCGCGAGAATGAATTGATTGCAACTCTGGCCGATTTCCCACGAATAGTTGAAGGCGCTGCCGAGCTTCGTGAACCACATCGCGTGGCTAGGTATCTCGAAGAATTAGCAGGCGTGTATCACGGCTTTTACTCCGACTGCCGCGTATTGCCGTTGGGTGATGAGGCAATAGCACCTATTCATACCGCGCGCGCTTTACTCTGCATGGCGACCAAGCAAGTAGTAAAGAATGGTCTTGCATTATTAGGCGTTGGCGCACCGGAGAGGATGTAAACATGAGTACATCACTGTGGCCTGCAGGTGTTTCATTCAATAATGGAGTACTTCATATCTCTGGAATTTCTGCACACACTCTTGCTAAAGACTTTGCAACACCAGCATTTTTTATTGATGAAGATGATTTCCGTGCGCGTGCAATGGGATGGAACAAAGCGCTCAATCAATCCTTTGGTGGCAATGCAGGAAATGTTTACTATGCAGCAAAGGCTTTCATCAGTGTTGAAGTAGCTCGCTGGATTGCCGATTGTGGAATTGGTATAGATGTTTGCACTGGCGGCGAACTCGCTGTGGCATTAGCGGGCGGAATTGATCCACAAAAGATTGAAGTTCATGGAAACAATAAATCTGTCTCTGAAATCGAGCGCGCAGTCGCTGCTGGCGTAGGCACCATTGTTATGGATTCACTCTTTGAAATTGAAAGAGTTGCCGCAGCTGCTCGTAAGTTAGGCAAGTCGCAACGTGTTCTTCTTCGCCTTACTCCCGGCATTGAGGCACACACTCACGAATCAATTGCTACTGCCCACGAAGATGTGAAATTTGGTTTCTCTATTGCAAGCGGTGCGGCATGGAATGCAATTCTTGAGGTGCGTAAATATCCAGAACTTGAATTGCGTGGTTTCCATTCTCATATTGGTTCGCAGATATTGAATATGGATTCTTTTGAAATTGCCGCTGATCGACTTATTGGATTATTAGCAAAATTCCGCGACGAGTTTTCTGCCCAACTTCCCGAGCTCGATCTTGGTGGGGGATATGGAATTGCATATTTACCTGGTGATGTAGAACTGGAGGCAAGTGAAGTTCTACCTGCCCTTTATGCCCAAGTCAAGAATGCTTGCGAAAGCGCAAAGTTGGATATTCCTAAGGTTTCGATTGAACCTGGTCGCGCAATTGTTGGGCCAACAATGTTTACGTTATACGAAGTAGGAACCGTTAAAGATGTCACGTTGGAATCAGGAAAGATTCGTCGCTACATTTCTGTTGACGGGGGAATGAGTGACAACATTCGCCCATCACTTTATGGCGCAAAATACACAACATCACTTGCAAATAGATCTTCGAGTGCACCATTAGTTGATTCTCGATTAGTTGGTAAGCATTGTGAAACCGGCGACATTGTTATTCGTGATATCGAATTACCAAGTGATATCGCACCTGGGGATTTGTTAGCTGTCCCTGCAACAGGGGCATATGGGCGCAGCATGGCCAGTAATTACAACCACATTCCACGGCCACCAGTAATTGCAGTAAAAGATGGAAAAGCACGTGTGATTCTGCGCAGAGAGACTGAAGCCGATCTCCTCAATCTCGATATTTAACGCCGAATGCACCAGGTGTGAAAGAATCACCCCATGAGCGCAATCAAAAAAATCACAATCGGCATGCTCGGTTGCGGCACAGTCGGTGCTGAAGTTGCGCGCCTTTTGCTCTCAGATATTCCTGAACTTTCCACACGTTCTAGTGCACCTCTTGAACTCAAGAAGATTGCAGTGCGCAGTGGTGGATCACGCAACGGAATAGATGCATCTTTATTTACAACTGATCCTCT
>CAIZHT010000183.1 GCA_903932885.1 uncultured Actinomycetes bacterium | reverse complement strand
GCGAGATCGCATCCCTTTCAATTCGACTCCATGCTGCACTAGTACGTGGTGGTCTCCACCGACTTCGCTAATGCTTATACCGATGGAGGTTGTCGGGGTTCGAATTGAGATGCCCTCCAACCAACCGATAGTTCTACTCAAGGAAATTGATGGCTCCCGCTTCCTACCCATTTGGGTCGGCAGTGTTGAAGCGAGTGCAATTGCTTTTGCGCAGCAGGGGATGAGTCCGCCAAGGCCAATGACTCATGACCTCATTGCAAACATGCTCGACCTTCTCGATACGACACTGACCGCGATCCATTTGACGGAGCTAGTTGATGGAATTTTCTACGCAACTCTCAATCTGCGTGATGCTTCGTCAACGCTGTTGACACTCTCGGCTAGACCATCAGATGCGATCGCTCTGGCACTTCGCACGAAGAGCAATATTTTGGCGACGAGTGAACTTCTAGATCAGGTCGCCATTGAGATACCTGATCAAGGCGGGGCAGAGGGCGCTACGGGCGAGGAGAGCCAAGAACTGGAGCGATTCAGAGAGTTCCTAGACCAGATAAACCCAGAGGATTTCGCCGGATAAGTCTCAACCTCAAGTAGAGGTTTCGCTCGTGTCGGTGATTGAATAGGAGTCGCAAGGCTCCTACATTTGTCTCACTCCCCAAGAGAATCGAGCACTTCCCGTGACTTCCCAAGATCTCGAAATTGGCTACCGTGGCGCAACTGCATGTTCGGCCGCAGGTATTACATATCGACAGCTCGACTACTGGGCACGTACCGGTTTAGTTGAACCCAGCATTAGAAGTGCAAGTGGTTCTGGAACACAACGTCTTTATGGCTTTCGCGATATTTTGGTTCTCAAAATTGTAAAAAGACTTTTAGATGCTGGTGTATCACTTCAAAATATTCGCACCGCTGTAACTTTTCTTCGCAGTCGCGGCGTTACTGAACTAGAACGTATGACGTTGATGAGTGATGGCGCATCAATTTATGAATGCGCAACACCAGATGAAGTAATCGATTTACTTCAAGGCGGTCAGGGCGTATTTGGTATTGCAGTGAGTAAAGTTTGGCATGAGGTTGAGGGTTCACTTTCAACACTTGTTGGCGAGATCAACGGCCAACCAGTTGGTGGGGAAAGTAACGATGAACTTTCGCAACGTCGCAAGGCGAAAGGCGCCTAAAGACAATACTCTTCACCCTTCCCAATGATCTAAAGCAGGGGAGCGGTGATGACGTATAGCGGTGAGCGCTTTGAAAAGCGCCATATCGGGCCATCTGGTCTTGATGAAGCAGAGATGTTGAATCTGCTTGGCTACCGCGATATCGAAACTTTTATCAGTGATGTTGTTCCTGAAAATATTCAAATCGCGAAAAAACTTTCGCAAACTTTGGATTCTGCAAAGAGCGAAGTTGAGGTTATTGCAGAACTTCGTCAGATCGCTGCACAAAATCAAGTTTTTACTTCGCTCATAGGTGGCGGCTACTACGGAACAATTACACCCGCTGTTATCAAACGAAATGTTTTAGAAAATCCTGCTTGGTACACCGCGTACACACCGTATCAACCTGAAATTTCGCAAGGCCGCTTGGAAGCAATCTTTGCCTTTCAAACAGTTATCTGCGATATGACAGCGCTCTCTTTATCTAATGCTTCTATGTTGGATGAAGGCACGGCAGCAGCTGAGGCCATGACTGTTGCACGTCGAACATCGAAGACAAGTGATGATGCCGTCTTTCTCATTGAAGAACACCTGCATCCGCAGACCAAAGCAGTTGTGCAGACTCGCGCAAAGCCCCTGGGCATAAAGGTTATTGAAGTAGATGCTGGACATGTTGCACGTGATGGCTTTGATCAAGAATTTTTCGGTCTCTTGGTCCAATACCCGGACACAACTGGTGAAATTTGTGACTACGCAAAGGTTGCGGAGTATGCACATTCCCAAGGTGCGGTTGTCATTGCTGCAACTGATTTGCTGGCACTCACTTTGATAAAAGCACCAGGGGAGTGGGGGGCAGATATTGCAGTGGGTTCTGCCCAACGCTTCGGAGTGCCGATGGGATTTGGTGGTCCGCATGCAGGGTTCATGGCGGTGCGTGCCGGTTTAGAGAGATCACTGCCTGGACGTTTAGTTGGTCAAAGTGTCGACTCGCATGGCAATCCAGCTTTTCGTTTAGCTCTGCAAACACGCGAACAACATATTCGCCGCGATAAAGCAACGAGCAATATCTGTACCGCTCAAGTTTTACTTGCAAATATCAGCGCCTTCTATGCGATGTGGCATGGACCAGATGGTTTGCGCGCTATTGCCCAGCGTATTCATGGCTATGCCTCACGTCTTCATAGCGTTGCTCAGTCGCGAAATGTGAATATCTTTGACACGCTCACTATTGATGTGATTGATGCGCACGAGATTCATAAGCGCGCCGTTGCAAAGAAATACAACTTTGGAAAAATCTCAGATACGCAGATTCGTATCTCTTTCGATGAAACAACAACCGATGCCTCGTTTCAGGAAGTCCTAGAAATTCTTGGCTTAGCCGATGGCAATGCTTCATCGATTTCTTCAGCCTTTGCACGCACTTCCAGTTATCTCACGCACCCGGTTTTCAACACATATAGATCAGAGACTTCGATGATGCGCTATTTGCGTACGTTGGCAGATCGCGATCTTGCGCTGGATCGAACAATGATTCCACTTGGTTCTTGCACGATGAAACTCAATGCTGCAACTGAGATGGAAGCAGTCACGTGGCCAGAATTTTCATCCCTCCATCCATTTGCACCAGCAGATCAGTCAAAGGGTTCACGTTTACTCATTGAACAACTTTCACAATGGTTAGTGGAAATCACCGGATACGACGCAGTTTCGTTGCAGCCAAATGCTGGCAGTCAAGGAGAATTTGCTGGTCTATTGGCGATTCGTAATTACCATGACTCACGTGGTGACACAGGACGAAATATTTGTCTGATTCCATCGAGTGCTCACGGTACAAATGCGGCAAGTGCAGTGATGGCTGGTATGTCAGTAGTCGTTGTTGATTGCGACGATGAAGGAAATGTTAGTTTAGAAGATCTGAAATTGAAGATTGCCCTCAATGCCGACGCCCTTGCTGCACTCATGGTGACGTATCCATCAACCCATGGTGTTTTCGAATCTGCAATCTCAGAAATTTGCGCGATGATTCACGATGCAGGCGGGCAGGTGTATGTCGATGGTGCGAATCTCAACGCTCTCGTTGGAACAGCGCAACCTGGAAAATTTGGCGCTGATGTTTCACATCTGAATCTACATAAAACATTCTGTATTCCTCACGGTGGTGGGGGACCAGGTGTAGGTCCTGTTATCTCCAAAGCACATTTAGCGCCCTTCTTACCGAACCATCCATTAGATGTAACGGCGGGCCCTGCTACAGGTCCTGGACCAATTTCAGCTGCGCCATTTGGATCTGCAAGTATTTTGCCAATTTCTTGGGCCTACATTCGCCTGATGGGGGGAGAAGGGCTAACGCATGCAACGCAGGTAGCAATTTTGAATGCTAATTACATGGCAGCGCGTCTCAAGTCTTCATATCCGATTCTTTACACAGGAAATAAGGGCTTGATTGCACACGAATGCATTCTTGATTTGCGTGAGATAACCAAAATTTCAGGAGTAAGCGTTGATGACATCGCAAAGAGATTGATGGATTTCGGTTTCCATGCACCAACAATGTCCTTTCCTGTTGCTGGAACGTTAATGATTGAACCAACTGAATCAGAAGATATTCTCGAGATGAATCGCTTTATAGATGCGATGGTTGGCATTCGCGCAGAGATTCAAGAGATTATCGATGGCAAGCAAGATATCGATGGTTCGCCTCTTCGAAATGCACCGCACACCATTGGAGCTATCGCAGCGACTCATTGGGAACGCTCATACCCACGAGAGGTAGGGGCATTCCCAGCAACGATTACAGGCCTTATTCCAGGTGAATTGATTGGAACTCGGGGTAAGTATTGGCCAACTGTTGGACGTATCGATGGTGCCTTCGGAGATCGTAATTTGGTCTGTTCATGTGCGCCGATAGAGGCATACAGCTCCTAATCAAGCCTGATTGTTGAGGGATGGGCAATTCCCTTTTACTTTACATAATGTAACTTATCGGCGTTAGATACACGCTCAGGAATAGAGCCGTCTACCTAAGAATCCAAGAATTCCAAGGCCCACCAATGTTAGAAAGAAAGCCCAATCCCCAAGTTTATTTGCGACTGTCTGGCCTGAATAGAGTTTTGAATTCGCAAATAGATGATCGGGTTGATTACTCATTGTCGATTTTACAATATTTCCTTGAGAATCAATCACAGCAGAAATTCCAGTTGTTGAAACGCTGACAAGATCTCGATGGTTTTCTATAGCTCGAATTCTAGAAATCGACAATTGCTGCGAACTTTGCGCACTTGTTCCAAAGGTTGCGTTATTGGTTTGAACAACGAGTAAGTTCGAATCCCGACTGACACGTCGTATATACGAATCATCAATGAGCTCATAGCAAATAATCGGACCTAAAAGAGCACTGTCTACTTTATGTATGACATCTTGTGTACCAGGGGTGAAATCTTGAACATCATCAACAAATGGTGAGATCTTTTGAGCAATATTACGTAGCGGAATGTATTCACCGAAAGGCGTCAAATGTTGCTTGATATACGTCGATAGTGCCCCGTTATCCCACAATATTGAAGCATTCTCTATTTGTTTATCACTGCTCAGGACTGCGCCAATTACTATAGGACGCCCAGTTTCCTTGTTGAGTGAAGATAGAGATGCACGCACATCACTATTCTTGAAAGGATCAACGTCGACGCTGTTTTCAGGCCAAATAATGAGGTCATAATCAGTATTGTCTCGGGTGGCGCGCTGGGTTTCCTTCACATGCATTTGAAATACTGCTTGTGCTCGAGAGTTGAAATCTAAGCCAAGTTGCGGAACATTTCCTTGAACAAGTAAAGATTTGAAATTTCCAATCGACTCAATTGCAGGTAGTGCACTTATTGCAATCACCAATAGAATCAGTGCAGAACCGTATATTGCGCTGATTTTGAAATTTCTTACAATAAAATAGATCATAATTCCAAGGCAGGTTACAAAGGATGTAAGCAGTGAGACTCCCCCTATGGCAACCACTTCTCGATATGGTGCATCGGCTTGGCCAAATGCTAAACGCCCCCATGCAAAGCCCTCGAAAGGAAAAATCGATCTGATGTGTTCTAGCAATAGAAAAATCGCTGGAAAGAAAACTATTCGCTTTTTACGCGCCCATGCAAGCGGTAAGAAAAAGAGTGACTCCCCTAAGCAAAGAATGAGCCATGGAATATTGCCCACATAGGTGGAGCTCCACTGCAGAAGAAATGCATTGAAGGTAAAAGCGATGAGAAATGTATGACGAATAGATTTTCTGCCACCATGAAGAATCCATATCCACAGGGATATAGCGAGAGGAGCTAGGTACCAGCGCCCGGTTGGCGCAAAGCTGGCAGATAAGAGCCATCCCGTGAAGATAGAAACTAAAAACATTACCAGCCCAATGCGGCAATCATTTTGTCAACGGAGGCGCCGAGCCCATATTGCTGCTGGAATTTATAGATTTGCGAAAGATCTTTGGGCTTAGATGGCATTGCAATTTCCATTGAAGGAATAGAGACATCTCGTGCGCAATGAACAAGAGTCGGAGCAATCTTTAGATAATCCAAACCCTCGAGTATCTTCTTGCTCAGAGCAGGAGCAAATGGCGAATCACTTGCCTTAGCTTTTGCAATCGCTTCATCAACATTTGCAGCATTATTCGCAATAATCGCAGCGCCTTTCTCGCCGATACCTTTGACTCCGGGTAATCCATCGGATGGATCTCCACGAAAGATTGCGAATAGAGCGTAGCGATCACCGGGAATAAGATATTTCTTTGCCACCCATGAATGATCAACTAAATCGTGTTGTGAGACTCCTTTTGCAAGATATACAACTTTTATATCTTGCTTGTCGTCTACTAACTGAAAAAGATCACGATCTCCGGTAACAATTCGAATTGGCCCCTTTTCACGCACAGCGAATGTTGCCATCACATCATCGGCTTCGTAATCATCTACGCCGACCAATGGAATACCAAAAAGATCCAATAGATCTAAAAGGATTGGAATTTGCGCAGTAAGAGTTTCAGGCTCTTCCTCCTCCCCCTCAACATCGAGACGGTTTGCTTTGTAATCTGGAAAAAGATCAACGCGCCATGAAGGTCGCCAATCTCCCTCTATGCAAGCAACGATTCGATTTGGTTTATACATTCCGATCAAACGAGATGTCATATCTAAATATCCACGGATTGCATGAACGGGCATTCCATCAGGGGCTGTGAGTGTGTCTGGCATACCGTAGTAAGCGCGATACCAAAGTGAGGCGCTATCTAAGAGCATCAAGGTCATAAGTCCCCCATTAAATATGCAACTACTCCACGATCCAAGCGTTTCACGCCTTCCTTACATTTTTCGCGAAGATTCTCACTTGCTCCACCTATTTGGGTCAAGAGATCAATGAGTTGTTTCGTTGAGCGAACGAAATCGCCAACAGATAAGTCACTGCCTTTGAGGACACTTGATAAGGATTGTCCGTTAGCCCAACGATAAGAAATGGAACAGAAACCAAAGTCGGGTTCCTTTTGAGTCTTTACTCCGAAATCATTTTCTAATTTCTCTAACTCTGCCCAAAGGTGAGCAATCTCGGAGAGAGCGTTTGCAACGTTGATATGTGGAATTTTTGGAGCGAGATTTTCCTGAGATCGAGATTGAAATATCATCGACGAGGCAACGGAGAGCAGTTCAGGCGCACTCAGATTATCGAGTAAGCCAAGACGAATCGTCTCTGTCAAAAGGAGATCAGATTCTGCGTAAATCTTTGCAAGTATCTTTCCTTGTGGAGAGCTCTTTTCCCCATCAATGTATTTGAGATGTGTCAGGACATCACAAATTTGATCAAAGGTCTTAGCGATCACATGAGTGCGATTTTCGACGCGTTTGGTGAGACCATCATTTTCGCGACGCAGTCGATCTGCACGCTCGGCTAAACGAGCATGAGTCTCACGATCACTACAGCCATGGCAACTATGTTCGCGCATTCCCTTTTTCAGGCCCTGCATCTCACTTTCAAGATGAGCCCTCTGCCTATTATCAAAAGTTTTCTTTCCATCGCGCTTAGAAAGTAAAATTTCTATCTCACGAATCTCACGTCGCAAGCGCGCATAATCACTGAAATCACCAAGATGACAGGTTGCATCTTTCATGAGATCAGCCATTGCGACGTTATTCTTTTTTATCTGTCGGGTCAGACCAACGACTGCTCTGTCAGCTTGAAATTGCGCAAATGATGATTCCAATGAGCCGCGTGCTCGTTCGCGACCAAAGCGCGATATGAGATTTATCGCCATGTTATACGTTGGAGCAAAGGAAGAGCGCAGAGGATAAGTACGTGTAGATGCAAGTCCAGCAGCGGTTGCTGAATCAACTGTTGGAGACCATTGAATAACTGCATTACCTTCAATATCAATACCTCGTCGACCTGCACGACCAGTTAGTTGCGTGTACTCCCCGGGAGTGATGGGAACATGAGCTTCGCCGTTGTATTTCACAAGTTTTTCTAGAACAACAGTGCGGGCCGGCATATTAATACCCAGTGCCAATGTCTCCGTTGCAAAAACTGCCTT
>CAIZHT010000182.1 GCA_903932885.1 uncultured Actinomycetes bacterium | reverse complement strand
GTATGGACGTATATTCAGAATCCGTAAGTTCGTGTAACTCACGATTTGTAGATTCGCACAGAGCTACACATTTACCCGCAGCATCATGTGCTTGTGCAAATGGAATTTTTTTCAGTACTAAGTAGTCAGCAATCTCAGTTGCAAGTGAGAATCCCAGAGGAGCTGCATCCAACATTTTCTGGCGATCAAAATTTGTCGTTGCAACCATTCCAGTAATAGCAGGCAGCACAAGCAACAAAGTGTCGATGCTATCGAAGAGTGGCTCTTTATCTTCTTGAAGATCTCGGTTATATGCAAAAGGTAAACCTTTGAGCATCGTTAGGACAGAGACAAGATTTCCGATAAGTCGACCTGATTTACCACGTGCAAGTTCGGCCATATCTGGATTTTTCTTTTGCGGCATTATCGATGAACCTGTTGAGTATTGGTCCGCTAATTTTGCCCATGCGAACTCCGTTGATGCCCAGTAAGTCCATTCTTCGCCGATGCGAGATAGGTGAACGCCAACCATTGAGAATATGAATAGGGCTTCAGCTACATAATCACGATCACTTACTGCATCGATGCTATTTGCAAAAGTATTAGAGAACCCTAAATCTTTTGCAGTTGCTTGCGGATCAAGTGGTAATGAAGATCCAGCAAGTGCACCTGCTCCGAGTGAGCTGACCGACGTACGAGCAAGCCAATCGTGTATACGATCCAAATCACGAGAGAAGGCCTGCGCATGCTTTGCTAATTCATGGCCGAAAGATACTGGCTGCGCATGTTGAATATGTGTGAAGCCCGGTGCTGGCGCATCAACATACTCACTTGCTATATCCAAGATCGCATCTTGCAGAAGTGTCAGTAGTTGCGCAATTTCTAAGATGTGATCGATAGCAAAGAGGCGCAGGTCAGTTGTAACTTGATCATTGCGTGAACGTCCCGCGCGCAAAACTCCGCCAGTTGCACCTAATTTTTCAGTGAGTCCACGCTCTAAAGCGCTATGCACATCTTCATCGCTAGCGATGGGTGTAAAAACACCAGAGGCGACCTCTGAAATCAACTCTTTGAGTGCGCCTTCGATTGCCTTCGCATCATCTTTTGAAATAAGAGAGCTACTACGCAAAACAGAAAGATGCGCCAAAGAGGATCGAAGGTCGTAGGGAGCTAATCGCCAATCAAAATGAATGCTGCGAGATAGCGCAAAAACAGAGTCCGCAGGTGAGGATGAAAAGCGACCACCCCAGAGCGCCATTATTTCCTCTTCCCTTTTTTAGAATTCGTATCTGCGTAAGCGAGTAATTCTTTCGCTAATTGGGCTCCACCTGTTGCTTTCTTGGATACAAGAATAATCGTGTCGTCGCCCGCAATAGTTCCAATCACTCCAGTCAAATGGGCATGATCGAGTGAACTGGCCAAGAATTGAGCCGCTCCCGGTGGAGTATGAATCACGGCCAGATTGGCGCTGTGATCAACTGAGAGAATAAGTTTGGCAGGTAGTGGCGTAACACGAGAGAGCGCATCGTCAGAGGACTTGCCCAATTTATAAACAGATTCACCATCGTTATCGCGTCCTCGAATCACACCAAGTTCTTCTAAGTCACGGCTCGCAGTTGCTTGCGTGACTCGAAAGCCTGCCTTCTTCAGATGTGACACTAAATCTGATTGCGAACGAATGAGTCCAGATTCAATGAGAGCAACCGCTTTTGCTCTACGCGCTGAAACGCCATGCGAATTAGTTGTCATGTGCCATCACCTTTTCAAATATTGTGCAAAATTTAGTGAGTTGGATTCTAGAAATATTGAGTGCTGGAGCAATACGAATCGTTGAATCATTAGCCGCATTGACCAATACGCCTTGTTCGCGCATTAGTAGAGTTATTTTCGATGCGATTGGCTTATCGAGTTGGATACCTATGAGAAGTCCAGCACCACGAACTTCAGAGACACCTTCGATAAGAGCAATTTTGTGCATAATAAATTCTTGATCTTTACGAACCTTGATCATGATTTTATCTTTTTCGATAACTTTGATTACCGCTAAAGCCGCCGCAGTTGTTATTGGATTTCCACCAAAGGTAGAGCCATGATCACCAGCGACAAAGAGTTGCGCGGCATCACCAAGGGCAATCATCGCTCCAAGTGGCAGTCCCCCGCCTAACCCTTTTGCAAGAGTTATAACATCAGGAGTAATTCCAGAATATTCGTAACCGAACCAATCTCCTGTGCGTCCCATTCCTGTCTGCACAGCATCTATAACTAAGAGCGCTCCTTTTTGTGTGCAGAGTTGGCGAACTTGAGCTAAGTAATCTGCTGGTGGAACAATTACTCCCGCCTCACCCATTATTGGTTCCAAAATCACCATTGCTGTTTTACTACTAATTGCACGACGCATCGCTTTGATATCACCGTAGGGAACATGCTTTATTCCCTTGATAAGTGGCAGAAATGGTTCACGCTTTGACGGTTGACCTGTCATCGAAAGTGCACCCATCGTACGTCCGTGAAAAGCACCTTGTGCTGCAACGATTCGATATTTCCCGGTACGACGCGATAATTTCATCGCCGCTTCATTTGCCTCTGCACCTGATTGTGCAAAGAAAACTCGTGCACTCTTATCGCCTGTCATTGAGGCAAGTTTTTGAGCTAACTCAACAACGTTTGGATGCGCATAAAAATTGCTCACGTGTCCAAGAGTTCCAACTTGCTTTGACACAGCTTTCATAATCGCAGGATGCGCATGTCCTAATACATTCGTCGCTAATCCACCCAATAGATCGAGATATTTTTTACCTTCAACGTCGTACACCTCGCTACCTTTTCCCTTGACGAGCGCTATTGACGGCACACCGTAATTATCTTGAAGTGCCTTTTTCCACGCGGTGCTTACTTGTGCATTTTTCATCCTCTCACCAATGTTCCCCCGTGATGTTCGAGTGCATCAGCTAAAGCACTCGGTTTAGTTCCATCAATGATTCGTACTGCTTTAGAACCTTTAGCTATTGCATCCAAGGCGGCTTGAACCTTGGGTGCCATGCCATCAGAAAAGGTCGATTTAATCGAACTAAGTTCGCTCGCAGAAATATCAGATATCAGTGAGTCGGTTTCTGGCCAGTTCCGATAGATTCCTTCGACATCAGTCATGATGATTAGAGCAGTCGCATCTAGTGCTCCTGAAATCGCTGCAGCTGCTAGATCTGCATTGACGTTGAATCCAGTATCGCCATCTTCTGAAGATGCAATCGGTGCAATTACTGGAATCTTTCCCTCGCTCAATATTTGATGAATAGTCTCCAGGTGTACATTCGTGACATCTCCAACCAATCCAAGATCAGCGCTTTCGCCATTGACCAATGTGTTCAACTTTTTAGCAACCAAGGTGTGACCCCTGCGTCCAGACATTGCCTGCGCACCGACACCAGCACTCTGAAGATGATGTGCGACAGATGGGCCAACCTGTTCCACTAGTACAGATTCAACAACTGCAAAAATTTCCGGAGTAGTTTTTCGAAATCCGCCAACAAATTCACTTGTTATACCCGCTTGTTCAAGGCCCTTATCTATTTGAGGACCACCGCCATGCACAATCACTATTTCCACGCCTTTAGAAATTGCACTCTTTACTGTCTGCGCAAAATCGCCATTTTTGTCACTCATCGCATGTCCACCAAATTTGATTACTATCATGTTGAGTACGCAGAGTTCTCTTCAACATAATCATGGCTAAGGTCATTGGTAATTACTGTTGCTACTGATTGTCCGATATTCATTGCAATATCTATGCGAACTTCTCGACCCGAGAAATCAACTTTTGATTTATCATCGGCTGGCGCACTCGATTTACAGACTTGGATGCCATTGAGAGAGACATCGATGCGTAGAGGGTCCATCACTGCATTCGCTGTTCCCACTGCTGCCAATACCCTGCCCCAATTAGGATCATTTCCAAAGATTGCGCATTTGAGAAGATTGTTTCGAGCACAAGCACGGGCAATTTCAACTGCATCGTCTTCGGTTTGAGCACCAACCACGTTAATAGCCACAGTCTTGGTAGAACCTTCTGCATCTGCAATAAGTTGCTTCGCTAATGATGAGCACACCTCCATCAAAATTATTTCTAGAGTTGAACTCGAAATCTCTTTACCGCTTGCCCCTGAAGACATAAATAGGACGGTGTCATTCGTTGAGGTACACCCATCTGAATCGATTCTGTTGAATGTGCGGTTGATTACACGGTCAAAAATTGATGCAAAGTCTTTAGGTAGGACTGCATCTGTCATAACTACCGAAAGCATTGTCGCTAGTGCTGGAGCAAGCATTCCAGCACCTTTTGCGATACCAATCATGCTAGATCCTTCTACTTCAGCGTGAGCAATTTTTGGAACTGAATCGGTTGTCATAATCGCGTGAGCGCTCTGTGATACATCTCCAATATTCAAATCGATTGCTAGTAAACCATTTTTGATTTTATCCATCGGCAATAGCTCACCGATCATTCCTGTGGAGCAGACAATCACTTCACCAGATGAAACATCTAGCAATCGTGCAACCTCTTCGGCAGTTTCATGAGTATCTAGAAATCCTTGTGGGCCTGTACATGCATTTGCGCCACCAGAGTTGAGAACAACTGCGCGCACTTCGCCACCTTTGATGACTTCTTTACTCCAGATAACGGGTGCTGCAATAACTTTATTTGTTGTGAAGACCGCGGTTGCATCAAATAGCGGTCCCTGGTTTTCAATAATTGTCAGGTCTAGCGCGCCACTACTTTTCAATCCCGCAGCAACTGCGCCACCTCTAAATCCTTTCGGAAAATTCATGCTGATAGGCCTGTGCTTTCCGGGAAACCACACATGAGGTTCGCATTTTGAATTGCTTGACCCGCCGCACCTTTTCCGAGATTATCGATGGCAGCAGAGATAATTACTCTCTGAGTATGTTCATCGCATGCAACTTGCATATGAACTCTGTTTGTTCCGTACACAGCACTCGTTTGTGGCATGTGTCCAAGTGGAAGAACAGTTACAAATTGTTCATTTCTGAAATATTCGCTCACCATGCCATGCATCTCTTGTGTAGAAATCCAATTAGCCAATTTTGCCGTTGATGTTGAAAGAATGCCCCGTGGCATTGGGGCAAGCATCGGTGTGAAACTAATCCTCATGTCTTGGCCTGAAATCGCATAGAGGCTCTCTTCGATTTCAGGAGTGTGTTGATGTAATCCCCCGAATTTATAGGATGTAAGTGAGCCCATCACTTCGCTTCCCAGAAGATTTATCTTGGCGCTACGTCCGGCGCCAGTTGTACCTGAAGCAGCAACGACGACTATGTCGGTATCGATGAAACTAGTCACCGGTGCAATTGATAATGCAATTGCTGTTGCATAACAACCAGGGTTTGCAACACGCTTTTGTCCAACAATCTGTTCTCTAAACAATTCTGGAAGCCCATATGCCCAAGTTCCTGCATGAGTTCCACCATAGTATTTATGCCAGTCATCAGCATCCTGTAATCGAAAATCTGCACCCAGATCTACAATCATTATATTTTCTGGAATCACTTGAGCGATTTTTGCTGATTCACCATGAGGCAATGCAAGGAAAACAAAATCGATCTCTTTCCAATCAATGGACGCTATTTCTACAAATTTGCGACCTGAATATGAATGGAGAAAGGGATGGATAGAAGTGACATCTTCCCCAGCGTTGGAATGAGCAGATATCGCTCTTACTTCAAAATCGGGGTGCCCCGCCAGAATGCGCAGGAGTTCCCCACCTGAATATCCACTCGCGCCGATTACCGCAGTTCTCATACCCGCAGTTTAGCAAATATCGATAATTATGCAAATTTATGCATAATTATGCGGTTCGCAATACGGCTCCACAATCTTTGACTGCCTGAGCCACAGCTGCTTCTCGTGCCTGCGTAATCTCCGCTCCAGTCAGTGTGCGATCTGGGGCTCTGAAGGTGAGTGAATAAGCAAGTGAAACCTTGCCATCCCCCATTTTGTCGTAGCGATCAAAGAGAACAATTGATTCAAGTAATTCACCAGCACCTTTTCGAAGCGCAGATTCAACTGAAGCAGCGCTAACTTTTTCATCAACGATGAGTGCAACATCTTGAAGCGCTGGTGGCATCGCGCCAACTCCTTCGCCTCGAACAAGTGGAGATTGTGGAAGAGCGGTTAGATTTATGACGAAGGCGACGGAGCGAGCAGGTAGTGAAAATTGCTCTACGACTCGAGGATGTAATTCACCTGCATGGGCTACCGGCTTACCATCTATTTGGAGCTCTGCGCATCTACCTGGATGCCATGGCGCGAAATCTGAACGCACTATCGTGAATTCCAAATTACATAATTGCAGCACTTCTTGTGCCATTGCAATTGCGTCACTCCATTCGTATGACCGAGAAGAACCGCGCCAACTTACATCTTCAATCTTGCCAACGAGAATCGCTCCAAGATGAAGATGCTGAACTGGAACACTGCCGAATATCTCTTCTATTTTTGCCTTCGAAGGCTTCTTATCTAACTCCGGTGAAATTGCAGTAACTAAATCCTTCGAATTTCTAAAGATTGAACCAACTTCGAAAATTGCGAAATCTTTTGCCCCGCGTCCAATATTGCGAGATGCAACTGCTGCAAGACCTGGTAATAGATGTGTACGCAATACAGGGAAATCTTCAGACATTGGATTAGCGATGCGGTATGTCTTGGCGCGTTCATTCACATATCCCATTGACTCGATGATGGAATCACTTGTAAATGGAAAAGTTTGCACTTCTGATAAGCCACGAGCTGCGAGAGCGCTAGAGATAACGCGAATACGTTTTTGTGACCATGTCAGTGAAGCATGCTTTGGTCGCGGGGGCAGCAATGAAGGTATCGCGTCATAACCAATCATGCGAGCCACTTCTTCTACAAAATCTGCTGGCTGAGTTAAATCCCAGCGCCATGATGGAGGATCAACATTGAATTCTTTATCTACATCGCAACCAATTACTGTCAAAATCTCTCGGATTTTCTCTGGCGAAATAGAAAACCCTAAAATTTGGGAAACATACGCAGGATCTAGTTTTACGATAGGCGCAAAGCGTGGCTCGCCTGCATGCTGAGTATCAACATGGCTAGCTCCACCCAAATCAATCAAAAGCTGCGCAAAACGCGCTGAAGCAAACTCCGCCAAAGATGAATCCACATGTCGCTCCAGTCGACGTGATGCCTCAGTTGATAACTTATGGCGACGAGAATTTTTAGCAATTGCAATTGGATCAAAGCGCACTGCTTCTAGTGCGAGTTCAGTAGTTGAATTCGTGATTTCAGACTCTAAACCACCCATTGTTCCTGCCAGTGCTAACGGACCATTGTCATCCATGACCATAAGGTCTTGAGGTGAAATACTTCTTTCCTGGCCATCTAACGTTGTGAATTTTTGTTCTTTCTTGACTCGTCCGATTCGCAGATTCCCCTTTATCTTTGAGCGGTCAAATGCATGTAATGGTTGTCCTAATTCCAGCATCACATAATTCGTAATATCGACCGCAAGTGAAATGGAACGCATTCCCATTTTTTCAATACGACGAGACATCCACAATGGAGTTAGTGCATCTGCCTTGTAATTGGCCAGAGTTCGCAAGTAAAAGACCGAAGCACCATCTTCGAGAACGGGTGTAACCCCAGTACCGCTCTTT
>CAIZHT010000181.1 GCA_903932885.1 uncultured Actinomycetes bacterium | reverse complement strand
TTTCGCTCACGATCAGCGCCACGTTCTGCCTCAACCAAGTCAGCAAGCTTTTTCTTTGAAAATTCGAGTGCATTCTTTGCGCCTTCAAATTGTGAGTCAAGGCCGATTTCACCTGAATCGGCACTTGCAATCTCTAGTTCAAATGTTGAATATTCACGACGTGCATTTTCAACTCGCTCTTGTGCATCGTCGCGAGCTTTTGTAAGGCGAGCAATTTCTTCAGCAATAGCTTCAAGACGAGCCGCCAATGATTTGATATGGCCCTCTTGGCGCGCTGTTCCTTCGCGAGCATCGGCAATGGCGCGCATTGCAGCAGCGATTGTATCTTCATCGATTTTGAGTTCAGCCTCTGCAGTAGCAAGATCTTGCGTCGCTTTCTGCAATCCATTTTGCGCATCAAGAACACTTTGTCGCAAAGCATTTTCCTCATTGCGCAAAGCCTTAGCTTCACTATCCATTACTTGCGGATCGCGTCCTGCGCTACGTGCTTCTTCAGCCTCTTCGGCTAAGAATCGTGAACGCTCTTGCGCCAGGCTCTGAGTTCCACGGAATTTTTCACGCAGTGAGTTCAGATTGTAGAAATTCTCTTGCGCGGCAACTAGAAGAGGGCCTTCATGTGCACTTTGCGCATCGAGTGCTTCTTCACGGGCGCGTACCGATTCGAGTTCGCCATCAACGATTGCCCGACGCTCGCGCAGCGCAGTCTCATCAGCAACTTCGGCATCGAGTGTTCTAGAAAGTGATATGTAATCATCTGCAAGTAAGCGAAGTTTTGCATCACGTAAGTCTGCTTGAATTGTCGCAGCCTTCTTAGCAACTTCTGCTTGCTTACCCAGTGGGCGAAGTTGGCGACGAAGTTCAACAGTTAGATCTTGAACACGCGCTAAATTTGTCTGCATTGAGTCGAGTTTGCGAAGTGCTTTCTCTTTGCGCTTGCGGTGTTTGAGTACGCCTGCAGCCTCTTCAATAAATCCACGACGCTCTTCAGGAGTAGCCATCAAAATTGCATCGAGTTGACCTTGGCCAACGATGACGTGCATTTCGCGACCGATACCTGAATCGCTGAGTAGTTCTTGAATATCTAGAAGACGGGATGCTTCACCATTGATCTGATATTCACTTTGCCCATTGCGGAAAAGAATTCGAGAAATTGTTACTTCGGTGTAATCAATGGGAAGTGATCCATCAGTGTTATCAATTGTTACCGATACTTCTGCGCGACCCAGTGGTGCGCGACCTGAAGTTCCAGCGAAAATTACATCTTCCATCTTTCCGCCGCGAAGAGATTTTGCGCCTTGCTCACCCATAACCCATGTGAGTGCGTCTACAACGTTGCTCTTACCTGAACCGTTAGGACCGACGACGCAGGTGATACCTGGTTCGAGGCGCAGGGTTGTGGCAGAGGCAAAGGACTTAAAGCCCTTGAGCGTCATACTCTTCAAATACACGCGGTAAACCTATCGCTTTACGCGTGTACTTTTGTTATTCAACGCGAGCGCCTTAACCCTCGAGTTCTACTTCACTCTCTGCTTTCAAACGTTCGTATGCAGTGCGCGCTGCAACTTGTTCTGCTTCACGCTTACTTTTTCCTACGCCTTCGCTGAGTGATACACCTGTAAGCATTGCCACAGCAGTGAAATTCTTATCGTGATCTGGGCCCTCTTCGCTAACAATATATTCAGGAACTCCGCGACCAAGTGATGCAGCTAATTCTTGTAGTGCTGTCTTGCCATCGAGTCCTGCGCCTCGAGCAAGTGCGCTCTCCATTGTCGAACGAATCAGGAGTCGAACTACTTGTGTGCACTTTTCGAATCCAGAGTGCAAATAAATAGCGCCAATAAGTGCTTCTAGAGCATCGGCTAATAATGAATTCTTATCGCGACCACCAGTTACTTCTTCGCCCTTGCCAAGTCGAATGTATTTACCAAGTTCTAACTCGCGTGCAATATCTGCAAGAGCGCGCATATTTACAATTCCAGAGCGAAGTGGAGATAAACGACTCTCATCTAAATCTGGATAACGAAGATAAAGCTCTTCAGTAACGATGAGACCTAAAACAGAATCGCCTAAAAATTCAAGGCGTTCGTTTGTCTCTTTTGCACCAGTCTCATATGCAAATGAGCGATGCGTAAATGCCAACTCGAGCAACGCAGGATCAATTTCAATCCCAAGACGCTGTGTTAGCACCGAACTCAGATCAGACCTCTAGGACCTGGCGACGGTTATAAGTACCGCAGGTTGGACATGCAGTGTGTTGCAATTTTGGTTGCTGGCATTGTGGGCAGGCAGCAAGGGCAGCAGCAGTTGTTTTCCACTGGCTACGACGTGAGCGCGTCTTTGAACGCGACATTTTTCGCTTTGGTACTGGCACTTTTCTAACCTCGTCTTTCAATTCGCAGCGATGGCTGCAGGCGGTAAGTATCCCTCAAAAGGGCTAAATCTTGAAATCGTCTCCGGAGTTAGGCTCGGGATCTAGCGTCAATCCAGCTAAGCCCTTCCAGCGCGCATCGATAACCTCATGGAGATGATCGGCCTCAAGTTCTGCCCACTTGCCACCACATTCTGGACATAGACCAGGGCAATCGTGGCGACAGAGTGGATTGATAGGAAGATCAAGAACAATTGCATCGCGAATTGGTGTCTCTAAATCAATGTAATCGCCCTCCATTTCCAACTCATCATCATTATCTAAATCATCGAGATCGGAATCCAATCTCTTTCCACCTTTATTACGGCGCCCGCCTTTTTCATTTGTTGGTGCATAGCGATACAACTCCTGAATAGAGCGATCAATATCAACTTCGATCGGATCTAAGCAACGCGTGCATTCGCCAATTGCAGTTGCAAAAATTTGTGCACTTACCAGTACGCCTTCTGTAACAGATTCAAGGCGCATATCGACTTCAATAGTGGCACCAGTAGGCACGCCGATAAGTGGAATTCCAACAGGTTCTTGGAGAACTAAATCAAGTTCATACTCTTTCATCTCCCCCGCACGGCGCGGAAGTTCATAGGTATTAAACTTATATATTTCAGATGGACGAGGCATGAGCGAAAAATTAGTTTTCGTCAGCTAATTGCGAAAGTACATCTTTATCATTTGCGCCAGCAAGTCGATCTCGACCACGAGCAACAGCATCCATGGTTTTATTCAGGATTACTTCAAGTGTTGCCAAGCGCCCATCAATGTACTCCTCAACTTGAGCGCGCTCTTCTTCAGCAATTGTTCGCGCATCATCGAGAATCTTTTTTGCCTCATCGCGCGCTGCCTGAACAATTGAAGTCTGCTCGACCATTCGTGCAACTTCTTCGCGGGCATTTGCAACAAGTGTGTCTGCGCTAATGCGACCATCTTCAATAATTGAATCGCGAGAGGAAATAATCGCTTCAGCATCTTCTAGATCGGTGGGCAGCGCAGCGCGTGCCTCATCGAGAATCTCAAGCATCTCGCCACGGTGAACAACGCAGGATGCAGAAAGTGGAACTCCGCGTGCCTCTTCCACCATTGTTATTGCAGAAGTTAGTTTCTCTACTGAGTCCATGGTTATTTCCTTGCTACTTGTACTTTGAGTGCTGCATTTACATTTTTTGGAACCATTGAAGAGACATCTCCGCCGTAGTGGGCAAGCTCTTTGACGAGCGATGATGATAAGAATGAGTGCGCAGGCGCTGTTGCCATAAACATAGTTTCAATACCTGATTGCAAATTTACTTGTGCCATTTGGAGTTCGTAGTCGAAGTCAGTTACGGCTCGCAGGCCTTTGACAATAGCCTGCACTGAATTTGTCTTGCAGTAATCAACTAGAAGCCCACTCCAAGAATCCACGATCACATTGGGAAATTTCGAGGTGGTTTCGCGAATCATTTCAATGCGCTCTGCAACAGTGAAAAGGCTCGCCTTTGTGCGGTTTTCTAGAACAGCAACAACAACCTGATCAAAATGGGCACTTGCTCGTTCAATGATGTCGAGGTGGCCATACGTGATTGGATCAAAAGATCCTGGACATACGGCGCGCTTCATGGGTGAAACGCTAGCAAGAGATGCCCGTGTTATCCATTCTCAGGCGTGATGGGGGCGGCATTAGCGTAGTAAATGGTGGCCTGTCCATAATTTCGTTCACGCACTGGCTCATACGACTGCGGCCATGTGAATTTTCCACCTTTTGCTCTGCGCTCTACTGCAATAAATGCATCGCTTTTGAGAAAATTTCCTTGCGCAAGCAATCGCAATATCTCTTCTAATTCAGAGCTTGGAAAATCATAGGGTGGATCAATGTAAACCAGATGATATTGATCGTGAGCAGGGTCGCTAACAAATCTTTGAACTGACATTGAGTAGAGGTGGAATTTTCCAGTTGGCCCCGCTTTGGCAACTAACTCACTATTTGTTGTAATAGTTTTTATTGCATCACTCTCTTTTTCAACACCGTGAACAAGTGCTGCACCACGCGATAGTGCTTCAAATCCAACAGCTCCTGATCCTGCGAAGAGGTCGAGCACGTGCAGTCCTAGAAAATCTCCGAACTCCGATGTAAGGGATGAAAACAAACCCTCACGAGCGCGATCAGAGGTTGGCCGCGTTGCACCTGAGACAGTCGAAAGCGTTCGCCCTTTTGCAACACCAGCAATGATTCTCATTAGTTCTAACCCTTATCCAAATAATCGACTGCTTCATCGGCTTGCAGAACTTTTAGTTCGGCTTGCAGCAAAGGATAGGCGCTCAAATCACTATCGGAATCCACTAGGTCACTCGCATCATTTCGCGCACTCTCAATAAGATCTTCATCGCGCAAGACGCTCAAGAGTCGCAAATGTGATCGCGTGCCTGATTGGTTACTTCCTAATACATCGCCTTCGCGCCTTTGATCCAAATCAATACGGGAAAGTTCAAATCCATCTAAAGTTGATGCAACTGCTTCTAGTCGCGTTCTAGCTGGTGATTCAATTGGAGCACTGCTAACGAGCAGGCATAAACCAGGTGAAGTTCCACGACCTACGCGACCACGCAACTGATGAAGTTGAGAGACCCCGAAACGGTCTGCATCCATAATGACCATCACTGTTGCATTAGCGACGTCGACACCAACTTCAATAACGGTTGTTGAAACAAGCACATCAATCTCACCTGCAGCAAATGCTTTCATCGTTGAATCTTTGTCATCAGCGCTCATTCGCCCATGCAACATGGCAACTCGCAGCCCTGCTAATGGCCCACCATGTAGTTTGGGGGCAAGTTCTTCAACGGATGCCAAGTCACTGGTCGTTTCACCAAAGAGGAAATCCATATCTGCATCTTCATTAGAGGTCGCACTAATACGCGGAGCAACGATGTATGCCTGATGACCCATTGCTACTTCTTCTTTGATTCGACTCCACGCACGTTCAACGAATGCTGGCTTTTCTAATACTGGGACTACGTGAGTTGTAATTGGTTGTCTGCCAAGTGGTAATTCACGAAGTGTGGAAACATCTAAATCACCAAAGACTGTCATTGCAACAGTTCGTGGAATCGGTGTTGCAGTCATGACAAGTAGATGCGGTGGTTTTTCTGCTTTTTCTTTCAGTGCATCTCTTTGTTCCACACCAAATCTATGTTGCTCATCAACCACAATGAGACCTAAATCTTTGAATTCAACTTTTTCACCAAGAAGTGCGTGCGTGCCAATAACAATTCCAGCCTCCCCAGAGGCCGCGAGTGCGAGTGCTTCTTTACGTGCAGCAGCGCTTTGAGATCCAGTTATTAAAGTAACTTGTGTTGAATGCTCTGGCGCTCCAAGCATTCCACCGTGTCCCAATGTTCCAAGTAATTTTTCAAAAGTTCGAAGGTGCTGAGCCGCTAATACTTCTGTCGGGGCAAGAAGTGCCGCCTGTCCGCCACTATCGATAACGGATAACATCGCACGAAGAGCAACTATCGTTTTTCCAGAACCAACTTCTCCTTGCAGTAAGCGGTGCATTGGATGTGACTGGGCTAAATCACTCTCTATTTCTTTGCACACTCCTAACTGACCGCCGGTGAGTTGGAAAGGAAGAGATGCATCAAATGCATCCAAAATCCCACCTGGCTTTGGCGCACGTGATTGAGTATGAAGCTTTCGCAATTCGTTGCGTCGAAGCACAAGTAGTAGTTGAAGTAAAAATGCTTCATCGAAAGTCAAACGTTCGCGAGATAGTTCAGCACTATCTAAATCAATTGGTTTATGAAGTTGAATCAGCGCTTGCTGCAATGTGGGGTATGAATACTTTGCTCTGATTTTTTCAGGCAAAAAATCTTGTAAATCATCGAGTGAATCGATGACTAATTCCATACATTGCGCGATTTTCCATGATGGCAATTTCGATGATGCGGGATAAACAGGTAAGTACTTTCCTGCAAAATCTTCCACCGCACTATCGACATCGCTGCCATCAGGAATCATTTCGTAATCGGGATGTGCGAGTTGGCGCTTTCCATTGAATACGCCGACCTTTCCTGCAAAGAGTCCCTGTCTGCCAACTCGTAATTCCTTCTCTCTCCACGCTTGATTGAAGAAGGTGAGCGAGAGTTTTGCACTTCCATCAGTGACGATTACTTCAAAAATACTGCCCTTGCGACCCTGCAATCTACGATTTGAAGCGCTATGGACTTGGGCCAAGATTGTTACTTCATCACCTTCTTGCAGTGTTGAAATATCAGTGAGTTCGCCTCGAACAACATAGCGACGTGGGTAATGGCGCAGTAAATCGCCGACCTCTTGCATATCAAAAGTTGTCGAAAGGACTTTCGCTGTGCGATCTCCCACCACATTGATAAGTCGTGTTTCGAGATCGGCCATAGAGGTATTCTCTCCCGAAACCTGCGATTTTTTCTTCTAACGCTCCATTTGTACTCTTTTATCTATCCCATTCCAACCCGAATGTGTCACCACGATAAGAATCTTCTCTCGACAATACTCAATGATGCTCTCTTCGATTCGAAGAGCTAACGCAAGATCTAGGTGTTCTGTCGGTTCGTCTAAAATTATAACTTCAGCGCAAGAAAGTAGCGCCCTTGCAACTGCTAAACGTTTAGCCTCTCCCCCAGAAAAAACCCGTCCCGTGTCACCAAGAATACAATCGAGTTTTCCAGGCAACTCTTCAATCAGAGTTGTGAGCTCAACAATCCTGAGTACATCCAATATTTCCTCATCAGAGGCGTTTGGTGATGCGATTCTCATATTTTCCCGCATGGATGTATTAAAAATATGTGTCTGTTGCACCGTTCCAACAATATGGTCAGATAAGTCGCCATATTCGCTAAGTTCGCGACCGTCAATTTTGAGCGAACCTGAATAATCCAATAAGCCCAATAGCCCCATGACTAAAGTTGATTTGCCGCTTCCGCTGCGACCTCTGATAACAAGTTGCTCGCCTGACACTAAAGAAAAATTGACTGGCATCATAAAATCCTGATTCCAAGAGACGCGAAGATCTTTTGCAACAATCTCGGTGATGCCTTCTAGCTCTAACTTCTTTTCCACTGATACTTCGCGTTTGAGCAATTGGTCAACGGAGCGTTGTGACATCAAGAGTTTGCCTGCTGAGAATAGATTTGGATACCAACTCGTTATCGCTTCAAAAAGAGCAAGTGGTAAGAAAATCAGCATTGCTACCTTCACCTCAGGTATCTGATTTTCAATTCTTTCTTTCCACGCTAAATACACGAAAGAGATCAGTGAAGTCGCTATGACGATTTGAGTTATTACTGAATATATACGGATTCTGTGAAGTAGTTTCTTTTCTAAATCATGAATAGAAACTTCATCATCGTGGAGAGATTTTATAGATTGATCCAAATAGCCGTAGATTTGAGCTTCAGCGATCCCATGAGTTGATTCTTCTAGGGAGCGAGAATATTTGTTTTCACGTGACTCAATAGAGCGAGCCTGATCTTCGCAGGCTCTAGAAATCATCGCTGGAACGATTAGTAATAAGAGTAAGAGTGCTGGCATTGTTATGAAGAGAGAACTTGGTGAGACCCAGTAACCTAGAAATGAACCTGCAATCAAGGCGAATATTGATGCAAATCGAGGAAGCGTGATACGTAATTGATATTCCTGAGCCCGCTCTACATCATCGACAATGGCTTTGACAGCAACACCTGAATTGAATTCACGAACAAAAAGAATCGAAGATTGAGTAATCACTCGGTACAGATTTGTTCGAAGGGCTGTCAAGCGATCAAAGACTGCTTTATGGCTAACAACTCGTTCTGTGTAGCGAGCGGCAGAGCGCGATAGTCCGAAAAATCTGACGCTCACTATTGCAACACTGAGTGTCAATATTGGTGGATGTTGCGCTGCCATCGTGATTAGCCAACCACTAGAGACTGTTAATCCGATGCCTCCAACAAAGGCGGCCGCACTAAGAAGAAAGGCAATAATCATCATCTCGTTGCACCTCGCAAACATGAAATCATTGCGTCGCCCTTTTCAATCAGGCTGAGATCATGTGTTATGCATAAAACCATTGTGCCATTTTTTGCATACTGACGTAGTGTTTCCATAATCACCGTGCTACTTGCATCATCCATATCTGCAGTTGGTTCATCTGCGATCAAGAATTTTGGCTTAGAAGAAATTGCGCGAGCTAACGCAATTTTGCGAAGTTGTCCTCCGGAGATTGCATGTCCTGCCTCACCTGAACTTCCGATCTGAGTATCGAGTCCTTTATCCAAATCAGAAATATTTAGCCCTGATAGCCCGAGATGCAATGTGATCTCTTCATCACTCACTCTCGAATTCATTCGTGTGAACTGGCTGCGTACGGAGCCTGTTGCCAATTGCGGATTTTGTGGAACCCAACCGATGCTTCTTTGCCAGGCTTGCACATAGTCGGGAGAAATAAGTTGCTCGGTATTTCCTGCATACATCATGAGATCACTTCGAAGGCCGAGAAGACCGAGGGCAAATGAGCTCTTGCCGATACCTGAATCTCCCACTAAAAAATGTATTTCACCGCTATTGATTGTGTGAGAGTCAATAACGGAATCAATTCTTCCCGGGATTGAAAGTTTCCATTGAGCCCATCGAATTTTCTCTATCTGTGAAAAATCAAGTGATACTTGATGTATGCGCTTTTCAATCCTTCCTTGTGCGCTCACTAATTGCTTCAGCGCTTCAGTTCCATCGGCTGATGCATGAAAAAGTGATGCCGCGTTTCGTAGCGGGAAATAAACCTCAGGAGCAAGAATTAGGACGGCCAATGCGCGGTAGAAAGAAATATGCGAATCAACAAGACGAAGACCAATTGAAACTGCGATGACTGCAACCGAAATAGTTGCGACTAACTCAAGTGCAAATGCTGAGAGAAAAGAGATGCGCAATACCTTCATGGTCTCTTGCGTGTATTTATCACCCATAGATTCAATGCGTTGCGACTGACTCTTCTTGCGGCCAAAGATTTTCAGCGTTACAAAACCACGCAGTGAGTCTTCAAAGTAGCCCGATAGGGTGCCGAGGGATCTCCACTTCTTCTCTACGGAATCTGCGGTGTAGCGACCAATGAGCGCCCCAAAGATTGGGATAAGTGGAAGGGTGAGTATGGCAATGAGGGCTGAGAGTGGATCGAGTATGAAGATCGTTGTAATTACCATCACTGGCATTGCAACAGCTGTGAAAAGCTGAGGAATAAATCTTCCTAGGTAAATATCTAAAGAGTTCAAACCCTTGATAAGCAAAGCGCTTAGATAAGATGTAGAACTCTCCTTGATTTCCGAAACAGAACTTGTCAGTCCATTTCGAATCTCTAATTTTATTTTTGAAGCTTGCTTGCTACACCAGTACTCAAACATTGGATTAAAAGTTGCTCGAATACTCCATGTGATAGCAAGGAGAAGTAATAAGCGGCCAGTATTGCCATCGGAATCAATTACGCTGATGATTACTTGCGCAAGAAGCAGAGCGCTACATATAACAAGTGCAGACCAAAAAATTGAGGCTATGGCACTTGAGATTAAAAGACTGCGACTGCTGCTCCATGAGAGCAACAGTCGCAGTTGATCTTTTTTCACTTATGCAGGATATGGCTTGCTGTATCGAGTGCACCACGTTCTGGATGAGCAATTTGTGAAGCACTTACACGTTTGCGGAAGACCCAGTATGTCCATCCTTGATAGAGCAGGACCACTGGCGTCAAAATTACAGCTACTACTGTCATAACTTTGAGCGTGTACTGAGTACTAGAAGCATTTCTGATGGTTAGATCAAATTGCGCTCCAAGTGAACTTGGCATTACTCGAGGATAAAGCGCATAGAAAAGCGTTGTAACGAATGTAAGGATTGTTCCTGCTGAGAATATAAATGCCCAACCTTCTCGACGTATGAAATTCATGGCCATTCCTGCGACCCATAAGAGCGCAACAACGACTGAGAGTGTCAAAACTGTTGCATTGATTGAGGCAAGCATGAGATTTGTCCATACCAAGAAACTAACGGCAGATACAGCTGCAATGAGCCCAGTGATCTTTGCGATTTCATGTGATTTATCCCTAATTCCACCCGCGGTCTTTAGCGATAGAAAGACTGCACCATGTGTGAGAAATACAGTAAGTGTCACAACGCCACCGAGGAGCGCGTAAGGATTGAGAAGATTGAAGAAACCTCCAACATATTCAATATGGCCAGCAGCAGATTTTTCTAGTGGGACTCCGCGGACGATATTGGCAAATGCAACTCCCCACAGCAATGCAGGAATAGCACTGCTGATAAATATTGCAATATCCCAACGTTGACGCCATTGTGCTTTGCCATACTTACTGCGATATTCGAAGGCGACACCTCTTACGATGAGTGAGATCAGAATGAGGAAAAGCGGTAGATAGAAGCCGCTAAATAGCGTTGCATACCATTCTGGGAAGGCTGCAAATGTTGCACCGCCTGCAACAAGTAACCAAACTTCATTTCCATCCCAAACTGGTCCAAGAGTTGTTAGAACTGCCCGACGATCTGCCTCGTTGCGAGATACAAAGGGAAGCAGCATTCCAACGCCAAAGTCGAATCCTTCGAGGATGAAGTATCCAATCCAAAGAACTGCGATCAATAAAAACCATACTGTTTCAAATGACATTATTTTCTCCTTTCCTAGTACGACATCACGAGTGTTTGCTTATCGGAACCACCAATTTGTGGATCTTCATAATCAAATTCTTCGGCAGGACCGTTCTGAATCACCTTGAGAGTGAGTCCGATTTCAATGAATGCGAGTACTCCATATAGAAGTGTGAAGACAATCATTGTGAAAAGAACGCTTCCTGCAGAAACAACTGCGCTCACTCCATCGGCAGTTTTTATCAAACCAAAAACGGCCCATGGTTGACGTGCAGTTTCTGTAAAGATCCAACCCATTGAAATTGCAAGAAGTGGTGTAAATGGTAATGAAATCATTGCTGGTAAAAACCACTTTCCACTTGGCATTCCACCCTTGCGCATACGCCATAAAGTGAGCAGCGCGATAAGGACTGCAATTGCGCCAAAGCCAATCATCAATCTAAATGACCAATACGCCAATGGAATATTTGGTTTGTAATCTCCAGGACCGTAAGTTTTTTCGTACTCTGCCTGCAAATTATTGACACCTTCTACTGTGCCTTTGAAATCACCAGTAGCCATAAAGGAGAGAACTGATGGAACATCAATTTGGAAAACAGAGCGAGACCCATCAAGGGTTCCGATAGTCAAAAGTGAGAATGGAGCAGATTCTTGAGTTGTATAGAGCGCTTCTGCTGCAGCCATTTTCATTGGTTGCTGTGTTGTCATTACTCGAGCAGACCAGTCACCGGTTACGCCAACGACAATAAAGCTCAGAATCATGGTGACTAAACCAAGTTTCATCGTTGAGCGCGACATTTCAATATCTTTTTTCTTGATTACTAACCATGCTGAAATTCCCGCCATAAATGCAGCCCCTGCAAACGCAGCTGAAGGAATCGTGTGAAAGAAGGATGTCAGTGCAGTCTTCTGTGTTAGCACAGCGAATATATCTGTTAGTTCTGCACGATTCTTTTCAGGATTGATTACATAACCAACTGGATGTTGCATCCAAGCATTGGCTGCAAGAATGAAGTAGGCAGAGAAGAGCGTTCCAAGTGCTGCTAGCCAAATAGAAGCGAGGTGCAATTTCTTTGGTAGGCGATCCCAGCCAAAAATCCACAGACCTAGGAATGTACTCTCGAGAAAGAATGCAAGTAGTCCTTCTATAGCAAGAGGCGCACCGAAGATATCTCCGACGAAGCGGCTATAAGAAGACCAGTTCATTCCGAATTGAAATTCTTGAACAATCCCGGTTACAACACCGATTGCAAAGTTGATCAGAAAGAGTTTTCCAAAAAACTTTGTCGCTCGTAAATACTTCAACTTTGCTGTGCGATACCAAGCGGTTTGTAGGCCTGCTACAAGAAAGACCAAGCCAATCGTGATTGGTACAAATAAAAAGTGATAAACGGTTGTTATGGCGAATTGCCATCGTGCGAGATCTAATGAATTCATTCGATTCATCGTCCATTTCTAAGTTGCTCTATCAACTCATTTCTTATTTTGCGCTTGCGCAAATAACTATTCGGAAGAATCTGCTGTGCCACCCCTCACAGCCACTTTTTTACGCTCAATCGTGCGAGGGGTCGCCCTCATTCGTGCGCAATTAGCCTTCGCCCCCGCTTACGCGCTACCCTTACGCCCTGTTCAACGGTGGCCGTATTTTTCGGTCATGTGATCTCAATAAGGAGTACTGCTGTGGCATCAACATGCGATATCTGTGGCAAAGGGCCCAGCTTTGGCAATAACGTTTCACACTCTCAGGTAAAGACTCGTCGTCGCTGGAATCCAAATATTCAGCGCGTACGTACTCTTGTCGGTGGCGGAACAAAGCGTCAAAACGTTTGTACTTCATGCCTCAAGGCAGGAAAAGTTACTCGCTAATTTTTTTCAATTGAAATGGCGCCAGGTATCTGGCGCTTTTTTCATTTCTAGACCTTCTGCGCCTGAGCCTGCTTCAACGTGGCCAACTTCAAAACCACCTAGATCTTTTCCAGTTGCCAGGAATACGTGATCTTCTCCCCCACTAAAAATCCATTGCCAGGGATCTGCTTCAAGGGTATCGGCAAGTTCAGCCATTTGATTGAACTCGGGATGATTGGCGAACTTATCTTTATCAAAAACGAATTTTACTGATGAGTCATTACTCATTTGTTGGGACTGAATTACGAGTGCATCGCTGACATCACACATGGAATTTGCTTTGGCGCTAATCCAATCCTGTGCAACGCTGTAATCAAGTGTGGGTGCGCAGAACTCATCTCGTGCATATTGCGATGCATCACTCTCTAATGTACTCGCGCTATTGAGAAGTAAATAGCCCGCAGCAGACCACCCAGGAAGTGATGAACAATAGATTCGATCACCAGGTTTTGCTCCACTTCGAAGAATTGGATGCTTCACGCTTCCTACGGCAGTCATTGAAATAACCTTTGAATGTCCGCGCGCTAAATCCCCACCAACGACTACAGCGCCAACACTCTTTGCTTCGTGAGCAATTCCACCAGCTAGTTCTTCAATCCATTCCATACTTTCGTTACCAGTAAGTGCAAGAGCTACAACTAAATACTGTGGCGTGCCACCCATTGCATAAATATCTGCGCAATTTGCAGCTGTAATTTTGCGACCGATTTCAAAAGCACCACTCCAACCCGTATTGAAGTGCGTGCCTTCAACGGCCATATCTGTTGTCACAACACTCTTATGACTTGTCTCAACAACAGCGCCATCGTCGCCAATACCAACTAGTACGCCTTTATGAGTTGTTTCGAAAATGGCAGCGACGGCAGCGATCACTTGCGCTTCGTCGAAGTTCATAGCCGTAGCCTAATCGGACTAGAGAATATGCATGAATGGATGTAACCTCTGGCGTACACATTAGAAGGAGCAGACCATGTCAGTACAGGCCTACATCTTGATTCAGACTGAAGTTGGCAAAGCATCAGGTGTTGCTAAAGCTGTTTCAGCAATCGCAGGTGTGACTTTGGCTGAAGGCGTAACTGGTCCCTACGACGTCATCATGCGCGCGGAAGCACCAAGCATGGAAGAGTTTGGCCGAGTAATTCTCTCTAAAGTACAAGCAGTTGCAGGAATTACACGCACCCTTACCTGCCCTGTTACTTACTAATTACCGCTAGTTTCCTAAAACACCGTTAGTTCGCGTCAGTGCGCTTGCCAGTAAATCACTAATTATTTCTGTGTAATTTTTTCCAGTTGCTGCCCACATTTTTGGAAATACTGATGTTGGCGTAAAGCCAGGCATTGTGTTGAGTTCGTTGATGATGATTTCTCCATTAGCGGTATAAAAGAAATCAACGCGAGCAAGGCCTGCGCACCCAAGGGCAACAAAAGCCTTGATCGCACTTTCTTGTATTTGTTTCGATGACTGGGCTGGAATCGCAGCTGGTAATTCGATAGATGTAGCACCATCTAAATACTTAGCCTCAAAATCATAGAATTCGAAAGAATCGCTAATCTTGATTTCACCAACAACGGATGCGTGTGGTGCTCCATCAAATTCGAGGACTGCGCACTCGATTTCTTTGCCAGCTACGGCATTTTCAATAATCGCTTTGCGATCAAATGTATGAGTATCAGTAATTGCTTTCTCAAGCTCATCAGCGTTATGTACCTTATGCGTTCCACGACTGGAGCCACCACGTGCTGGTTTTACAAATACTGGGTAGCCAAGTGTTGCAATTTTCTTTGTAGATGCACTCTTATCTTTAGCCCACTCTTCTCGAGTGACTACGAATCCCTCAGCAACTTTGATTCCAGCGGCTGCAAATATCGGCTTGGCAAAAGATTTATCCATTGCAACAGATGAAGCAAGGACACCGCTTCCTACGTATGCAATATCTGCCATCTCACAAAAACCTTGGATAGTTCCATCTTCACCGTAAGGGCCGTGGAGAACTGGAAAAATGATGTCGATATCTAGATTTCTTCCTTGGCTACTGAGTCCTGCAATATCTGCAACTACAGCTGGCGCACTCGGATCTACGTGAGGCAGGGCTCCATTGATTATTGATAGCGCATAATCATTGGGAAGTAGCACCCAATCACCTTGTTGAGTGATTCCAATCAAAACTGGTTCATACAGTGTGCGATCAATTCCTGCCAATATTCCACCGGCAGAGATACATGAAATTTCATGTTCACTACTACGTCCCCCACAAATTATGGCTACTCGTGTTTTACTCATTTGATGAAATTCTCTGATGCGGTAGTAATGGACATCAAGCGCTCAAGTGCTGCAACTGGCGTCAGATTGCCAGAGACAATGTCTGCAACTGCTTCGATTACAGGCACTTCAACACCAACACGGTGCGCGATTTCAAGAATTGCATTGGATGAGGCTACGCCCTCCACTGTTTTTGCGACATGTTCACGCGCATAATCCATTGAACCACTGCGTCCTAATACTTCTCCGAAGGTGCGATTACGCGAGAGAGCTGAACCGCAGCTAGCAACAAGATCGCCCATTCCAGCTAGTCCTGCAGCGCTCAGCGGGTCGGCGCCATGTGCTGCACAAAGTCGTGCAACTTCATTGAGTCCGCGAGTAATGAGCATTGCTTGAGTATTTTCGCCATATTCCATGCCGATAGAAATTCCAACAGCAAGTGCAATAACGCTTTTGATTGCTCCAGATAATTCGCAGCCCAGAACATCTACCGATGTGTAAACGCGATAATAAGGATTTCTAAAAAGGGTGCGAACATCTTCAGCGAGTGCTTGCGAATGTGCCGCAACAACAGCTCCCGCAGGCTGGCGCAAGATAAGTTCGTTAGCAAGGTTGGGGCCAGTAATCAGCGCGATTCGCTTAGAGCCTGTTACCTCTTCAATAACTTCAGTCATACGCAAAAGAGTGCTCATCTCAATACCTTTGAGAGTGCTCACAATTGTGGATTCACTTTTGAAAAGCGGTTTCCATTCAATCAATTTCTCGCGAAGTGTTTGGGCTGGTATAGCCAAAATCAAATAATTTGAATATGCAAAAGCCTCATTGATATCCGTCGTAGCACGCACCTGTGATGGCAGCACATTTGAATCAAGATATTTAGAATTTGTGTGCGAGCTATTTATTTCATTGACAACATCGCTATTGCGTCCCCAGATAAGCACTTCGTTTCCGGCATCGCAGAGCACTTGGGCCATGGTGCAACCCCATGCTCCAGTTCCAAGAACCGTTACTTTTTGCATAGGTGCTAATTATCTCTTCTTCTTGAAGTTGCCGGTACGCGGAAGCGTGGAATTATGAGGGTCAAATATCTCAACTGGGCGTTTTTCACCGCGCATTGGCTCAAGTAAGTCTGTAATCGCTCGCATTGCATATGCCGTTGCTTCGGTCAGCGCCTGTGGATCTTCCTCTTTCCCATACCATTTCGAGAAATCCAGTGGCGGACCGGCATGCATCATTATCTTCGTGCGAGGAAAGAGTTTTATCTTCTTTCCATATGTTGGCATAACTATTTGGGATCCCCATTGCGCTATTGGAATCACTGGTGCTTTGGAAACAATGGCGAGTCGAGCAAGTCCTGTTTTTGCAAGCATCGGCCAATGATTAGCATCGCGAGTAAGCGTTCCCTCCGGATACACGCCAATCAAGTGGCCCGCTTTGAGTAATTCAACAGCGTGTACAAGTGCTTCACCTGCAGCCTTGCTTTCTCGTTCAACAGGTACTTGTCCGGCTGCTAAAAGAATTTTGCCAAGAACTGGAACTTTGAATATTCCAGATTTACCTAAGTAGCGAGGCGCACGACCATTTTTATATAAGTAATGCGTGAGCAACAAAACATCAAGATAGGAAAGGTGATTACTGCAAACAATGACTGGGCCGCTTGTGGGAATGTTGTGCGCACCTTTCCAATCGCGTTTTGTGATTGCCCGCAATATTGGAATTACAACGAAGGCACCAATTCGAAAAGTTGGATTTACGCCAAGTGGTCTGCCCTTGGGCGGGTCATATGAAATGTGGTAACCCGCCATACGTACAATCTTACGCAATCAGAATGAAAAAAGGAGCAGAACCGAATTAACGGTCCTGCTCCTTTTTCGAAAGAAAAAAGAATTACTTCTTCTTAGCCTTCTTTACAACCTTCTTCTTTACAACTCTCTTTACTGCTTTCTTCGCTGCTGGCTTCTTCTTAGCAGCTGCCTTCTTCTTTGCAGGAGCCTTCTTAGCAGCCTTCTTTGCTACTGGCTTTGCAACCTTGACTACCTTTGGTTCTGGCTTTGGTGCAGGTCCAAGCTTGCGCTCGCCTGAGATGACATCTTTCAATCCCTTTGCAGGAAGGAAGCGTGCCTTCTTTGAAGCCTTAATCTTGATTGTCTCGCCTGTGAATGGGTTACGTCCCATACGTGCCTTGCGATCAACCTTCTTGAACTTACCGAAATCGTTGATCATTACATCTTCGCCCTTTGAAAGGTTGCGAACGATTGTGTCAAAAACGATATCTACAGCGTGAGCTGCTTCCTTCTTGCTGTCGTTGAAGTGTGGTGCTAACGCAGCAATGAATTGGGCCTTATTCATTGAAATCCCCTTATTTACGCGTAAATGTCAAGCAACCGCTTAACGTGTTCATAAACTTACGCGCTCAATAGGGG
>CAIZHT010000180.1 GCA_903932885.1 uncultured Actinomycetes bacterium | reverse complement strand
CGTGCCGCAGGAACACATTTAGGTACTGGCTTTCTTACGACTCCATACCTTTTACCAGTCCTTGCAGATAATGGTCACCTTGATCTGGCTTTTGAATTACTTTTCCAAGATACGCCACCGTCATGGCTTGCAATGCGCAACCGTGGGGCAACGACTGTCTGGGAATTATGGGAAGGTATTGATAAAGATGGTAAAGCTTTTGCATCTTTGAATCACTACAGCAAAGGCGCAGTTATCTCCTTCTTGCATCGCTACATTGCAGGCCTTGTTGCAACAAAACCTGCCTATCAAGAGTTTGTTGTGCAGCCTAAAATGCATACTGTTATCACACATGTAAATACGCGCCACATTACAAAATATGGTGAGATATCAGTTGAATGGAAGTTAGCCGGTAAGGCATTTACATTAAATGTAACTGCGCCGCAAGGAACATCAGGCAAAGCGATATTGCCTGATGGTAGCGAGCATGTAATTAAGGTTGGAACAAATACCTTTACTTGCTAATTAGAAAGAAATGGAATGCGTACCTGAACCAAATCGGGTGCGCTTTCCTTTTGTTTCAAACCAGCCAATTGAACCTGATGGAACAGTGATGGTTCCTGAATAGGAATTGCCATCCTTCTTCCAATCGATTGCAGCAGTGCCATAGCGTGTTTCTACGCTTGCTTTTGCCCATGTAAGTGATGCATGAGGTGTTGGAGCAAAGAGAATCTCTTCGTATCCTGGCTTTTCAATCATTGGTGAAATACCAGCAACGTTGCGATACATCCATGTTGTAACAGCGCCATATGCGTAGTGGTTGAAGGAGATCATGCTGTTACCAGCATTTTCAAGATCACCTGATTGGAATGAACCATCAGGCAAGATTGCATCCCAGCGCTCCCACATTGATGTTGCACCGTTATTGATTTGATACAACCAACCTGGAACTTCTTCATTGAGAAGTAGCTTGTATGCAGAATCTAGATGTCCATACTTAGAAAGTGCTGGCATGACAAGTGGAGTTCCTAGGAATCCAGTTGAAATCTTTCCATTGACTTTATCAACTAGTGCCGCCAATTTACTTGCTACAGCTGTGCGCTCTGCAACTGGTGCGATTTCAAGTTCGATTGCAATTGCGCAACCTGTCGCGGTTTCAGAGACTTCTTTACTCCATTTTGCCCATGCTGACTTCGCAACTTGATCTGCAAGCACTTTGTAATGCTTAGCATCATCAGATTTTCCGAGCACATCTGCTGCCTTTGAAAGCAGAAGTGAACTAAATGAATAGAAAGAGTTTGAAATATATGTGCTGTTGCACTTGGCAGCCCATGGCTTATCTGCTGGTGCATCTGGATCTAGCCAATCACCAAATTCAAATTCGCCTTCAGGAATAAGTCCATCGGGAGCACACTTGCTCTCAAGGTAATCAACCCAGCGAACCATTGAGTTATATTGATCACGAAGTGTTTGTACATCTCCATATGCTTCATAGAGAGCCCAAGGAACAATCGTTGCTGCATCTCCCCAACCTGCGCGACCTCCGTAGAAGTCAACAGTATTTGCATGCATTCCACCTGGCTCAACAGGAATATCTGGGCTGAAGTTTGTAACTCCGCCATCTGGTTGTTGATCAAGTTCAAGATCTACTAACCAGCTAGATAGGAAGTTTTCGCAGTCGTGAATTGTTGACGCTGTTGGTGCAAATGCCTGTGCATCTCCAGTCCAGCCAAGGCGCTCATCGCGTTGAGGGCAATCTGTTGGCACCGAAACAAAGTTTCCACGCTGAGACCACATCGTATTTGAGTGTAATTTATTGAGTAATGGGTTCGAAGTTTCAAAGTGACCTATGCGCGCAACGTCAGAGTGAATCGCATCAGCAATAACGCTTGTTATTTGAGCACTTGTTGTGATCTCTGCATATCTAAAACCATGAAATGTAAAGAGAGGTGAAATCTCTATTTCATTTGAATCAGCGAGTGTGTAATTATCTTCTGCTTTAGCTGTACGAAGGAGCGCGCGGTGAAGTTCGCCCTCTTTGAGAACTTCAGCGTGAGTAATTGTTACCTTATCGCCAGCTTTACCTTTTACTTTGATACGTACAAGGCCAGCCATATTTTGTCCAAAATCATAAATAACTGATCCGCGTGAAGTCTTTGTCTCGCTTATTGCCTTTATTGATTCTGTAACGCGCACCGGTGGACTTGTCATTGGGAAAAGCTTTGCGCGGATAACTGGGCACACTTCTACTTTGCTCCACTTCGAGTCATCAAAGCCAGTTTGGCGCCAACCCTTTTGTTCTTTGTTGAAATCAATTGTTACACCATCATAAATATCTGCGCTTTGGATTTCTCCGGTGCTAACTTTCCAAGAGTCATCCGTACCAATTTTAGTAATTGATCCATTTGATTCATGAATTTCAAGTTGGCATTGTGCAGCAGCCGTATCACCAAAGACATTTCGGTATTGCTCCCATGTTAATTGGCCACGGTACCAACCATCAGCAATGACCATGGAAATAACGTTCTTGCCCTTTGTTAGAAGGCTAGATACATCAAAGGTGCGAAATGCTATACGTTGCTTATAAGAAGTCCAGGCAGGATTTAGCAGTTCATCGCTGACGGCTTTACCATTGATTTGAATATCAAAAAGACCTTGCGCTGTTACATATAGACGTGTTCGCACGCCAGTTGATGCTAAATCAAATTCTTTACGAAATATTGCAGATGGAGCTTTTCCTTTGCGACCTGGATCGTTAGGCAACGCAATTGGCTTACTTGTCCATTCTTTATTTGCAAAGAGTGGCGCTTCAGCGGTTACTGTTGCACTCCATGCACTCCATGTTCCATTGATCTGTGCCTTTACGCGAACATAGCGAATCTCGCGGCTTTTTAGCGCAGAATCTGGCCATGCAGCTTGAGTCAGCGATGAAGATTTAATCTGGCCACTTGTGACAACGTTCTTTGAGAACGCCGCATCACTTGCCACTTCAATCTCATATGCATCTTGGCGAAGGTCATTTCCTCCGCCAAGAATTTGCCATGAAATTACAGGGCGTGATTGAGCAACGACTAAAGTATCTGCGCTGCGACCGATTCGAATATTTCCAACTGTGCTCATAGTTATCCTTTGATAGATCCTGCGGTCATACCGGAAACAATTCTCTTGTTGAAGAAAATGAATGCCAGCAATGGAAATGCGGTGATATAGAGAATATCTGCGAATAGTAAGTTGTATTGAGTTGAATAGCGGCTTACATAGGCAAACAAAGTCTGCTGCAGGGTCGAGTTTTCATCACCAGGTAGGTAATAAAGCGGGTTAGTAAAGTCATTGAATACTGCAGCCGTGGCAATAATTCCGATGGTAATTGATACAGGCTTTAGAAGTGGGAAGATGATACGGAAATATAGATTCCAGCCAGTACAACCATCAACAATTGCTGCTTCATCGATTTCTTTAGGGATTGTGCCAATGAAATTTCGGAAAATGAGAATAGCAAAGGCCAAACCGTAAGCAACTTCAATTGCAATCATCCCAGCCAAAGTCTTATACAGGCCAATGCGCTGCAAAACCCAAATTGTTGGAACAATCGCGGGTGGAATAACAAGTGCTGTGAGTACTAAGAAATTTGCTACACCACTTACTTTGTTTCGCTTGCGGTGCATGACAAAGCCAGTCATTCCACTGATAATGATGAGGAAGAAGACAGAAAATATAGTCAAAACCAATGAGTTTTTTGTCGCATTGAGAACATGCCAATCGTAATCAGAGACTACTTTTGCAATATTCTGAAACAAAAGCCATTTCTCAGGGGGAGACATATTCAGACGGAAGGATTCTTCTTGGCTCTTTGCTGCATTTACTACGAGGAAGTAAAAGGGCAGGATAAAAACAATAATTGTCAGCACTACGCCGATGATGTCAGCCCAAATGCTGCGATATTTTGTCTTTGATTTCAATCCTTTATTACGTGTGAATATCACATCACCACCTCTTTCTTGTTGAGGTATCTAGAGAGAGGGAATACCAGAATTGAAACGAGAACAAAGAGGATTACGTTTCCAGCTGTTGAAAGTCCGTAATACCCTGATGTGTATTGCTTGTAATTGATCGAGGCAAGCACATCAGAGATAAAGCCAGGACCGCCGCCAGTCATTGCCCAAATCAAATCGAATGATCGAAGGCCTCCGACGAAGGAGAGAATAATTACTGAAAACATTGCGGGACGCACAAGTGGAATAGTTACCTTGTAGAACTGTTGACGTGTACTTGCGCCATCTATTGAGGATGCTTCGTAATAATCTCGAGGAATCGCAGCCATTCCCGCAATATAGATAAGTGTTGCGATTCCAACACCTTTCCACACATCAACTAGGGCAATTGAAACTATTGGCAAAAGATTGGGATCAATAAGCCAGCCAGGTCCATCGGTAGTTTTGCCGAATAAGCCAGCCACCCACTTGAGCACTGCATTGATAACACCTTCATAGGGGTTCATGAGAACTGAGAAAGTGATACCAACACCGATGGTGCTTACAAGTGTTGGGAAGAAAAGAACTGAGCGAATAAATCCTGTTGCCCGAAGTTTTGATGATAAGAAACTAGCTAGGTAGAGTGCAAAAATAACTTTGAGTCCGCTAGTTAGAACAGCATAAATTATTGTATTTCTAAATCCGATTCGTAAATTCTCTTCTGAAAAGTAAAGAGTGAAGTTTTCAAATCCAATGAACTCCCAATCTTGAAGGGTCCATCGTGTAAGGCTGAAGAATAATGAGAGAACTGTTGGAATAAAAAAGAGAACCATGTAAATGATTCCGCCTGGCCAATACAAAGAACTTGCATACGGACTCTTTATTCCCTTTTTCTTCATTATTACTTCCTTAATCTTTATAAAAGTGAATGAAATTAGTGAAAGAGAACCGGCTCAAATCTCTTCGAGCCGGTTCTCTTTTCTAACTAAGTACTACTTACCAGCCAGCAAGACCAAGCTGTTGTGACTGCTTTTGTAGATCCTTCTGGTATGACTGCGCACCCTGAAGTGCGTTCTTCTGGCCTGAACCAATTTCCACGCAAATCTGTGAAAGGTTTGGACCCTTTACAGGTGTAAGGAACTCGAGAGCTGGATAGCTTGTTCCCTTACCTTGCATGTAGTTGTACAAGTCTGTGAATACAGCAGTCAAGTTACCTGAAACTGGTGCACCCTTAATAAAGTATGGACCTGATGGAGGTACAACCTTATTTTGAACCTCAAATGATTCCTTTGAAACTGTCCAAGCAACAAACTTCTTAGCAGCTTCTAGGTTCTTAGTGGTCTTTGAAATGTAAACACCTGATGGCATCCACACTGTTACACCATTGCTCTTTGCATTAGTTCCTGGTTGTGCCATGAATCCAATGTCTGAAGCCTTTGTTGGGAAGTTAGCAACGATTGTGTCGATGCCTGCAGAAAGCATTGGGTAGTGAGCACCCTTACCGAGTGCTAGGTACTCAAGTGCCTTAGCAAATGTTGTTGCTGCAACATCCTTGTTGTAATAGCCAGCTTTTCTGACTTCTTCAAGGTGCTGGAAACCAGCAAGTGTTGCTGGATTCTTAGCAAGAACAATCTTGTTCTTTGTGAACTTATCTTCAAATCCTGGCATTGCAGCCGCTACGTTGAAGTGATCACCGAGTACGAAGAGTTGTGCTGTCCATGAATCTTTCCATGAAGAGATAACTGGAGTAATTCCAGCCTTCTTGATCTTTGCATTGTTTGCCATGAATTCTTTCCATGTCAAAGGAATTTGCAAACCAAGCTTTGAATAAATTCGCTTGTTATAAAGAATTCCGCCACCCATAGCTGTTCCAAATGGTGCAGCGTAAACTCCGCCGTCAGCACCTGTTGCAGATGGAATAAAGCCTGTGTTCACAGATTTCATCCATGGCTCATTCTTGAGGTTGACAAGATTTCTTACTGGATCGATTGCTTGCATAAGCGCACCGACGTTGTAAGCAAATACATCTGTCATTGTTCCTGAAGCGAGTTGTGACTTCACAAGTGCGTCACCCTCTACGCCGCCAGGTACAAAGTTTGTCTTAACGGTGATGTCTGGGTTTGCCTTCATGAAGGCAGCTGTCATTGCATTCCACTTATCCTGTGAATCTTGTGAGTTCCAAGTTTGGAAAGTGATTTCTGTTGCTGCTTGTGCTGGTGCTGCGAGCATTGCTGATGCGAGAACCGCAGGCAACCCCAACATCAGCGCTTTAGCTAAGCGACTATTTCGAACGATCTTCATCCCTGCTCCTTTTGCTTCGATGAGTAAAAGAACCACCCGCGATTGAATGGTTTCAATTACGGGTAAAAATAGCCCTATAGGATTCAAGCGTCAATAGGTTCTAGATAAATGTTTGATAACGATAACAATCGAGATTCTCACAATGTGAGCGCGATTATGGCCTTCACCGCCTTTATATACCTCTTATTGGGTACTAGGGTTGCAATCTCAGGTCGATTAATCGGCTAGGAATAGAAAGGAATAGGGATGCTGCGACGCTCACTCCTTTCTGTGCCCGGGGATAAAGAGGCGATGATCGCCAAGGCACAATCCCTCGTTGTTGATTCGCTCTTTTTCGATCTAGAAGATTCCGTCGCACCCCAAT
>CAIZHT010000179.1 GCA_903932885.1 uncultured Actinomycetes bacterium | reverse complement strand
AGGAGATCAATTTGGAATGGGACCAGTTTTTGAACGCGCCGAAGGTATCCGTGGTTATCAAATTGCGAGTCCATCATTGATGGGACTTCGTTGCGTGAAGAGTGCTTTTGAAATAATTGAAGAAGCGGGTATCGATGCTATTGCAAGTAAAGCAGCAATTGGTACCCAAATGATGATTGATTTATACGATGCTTGGCTAGCAGACCTTGGAATCACACTGCTGACTTCACGAAATGCGAAAGAGCGTGGCGGTCACATTACTCTTGGTCATCCCGATGCTGCACGAATTTGTATTGCACTTCGTCAATTCGCAAATGTAATTCCTGATTACAGAACCCCAAATTCAATACGTCTGGCAATCTCTCCTCTACCTACTTCATATGTCGAAGTATGGGATGGGTTCCAAAGAATTAGAGATCTAGTGGCAACGCGCCAATTTGAAAAAGTTGAAGAAGGCGGTTCACGAGTCACATGAGCGAAGAAAATTTTGATTCCGCACTAACATACACATCATATTTAGCCGTAGATGAACTACTAAAGTTGCAACGTCCTCTTTCGGTTGGGCCAGAGCATGATGAAATGCTCTTTATTATCATTCACCAAACTTATGAGTTGTGGTTCAAAGAACTCATTCATGAGTTTCAAGCGGCACAAAAATCTCTAGAATCTGGAGACACTCACTATTCCCTTTCTTTATTGGGCCGAATCCGAACAATTATGAAGGTATGTGTCGCACAAATTGATATTTTGGAAACAATGACACCACTTCAATTCAATTCATTCCGAAGTTATTTATCTTCATCGAGTGGATTCCAATCAGCACAGTTTAGAAAAGTGGAAGCTATTCTTGGGCGACGCGATAGCAAAATGGCCGGGCATCTACCTGTTGATATACAAGCTGAAATAGCAGTGATAACGAGTGGAAATTCTTTGTGGGATTCCTTGCTTATTTATCTCAGTAAACAAGGTCATCCGATACCAAGTTGTGTGCTCGCGCGCGATAAGAGCAAAGCCTATGAAACTAATACTGATGTGCAGGATGTCTTATTGGAAATACACAGAAATAGTCCCGATAGTGCAATGGTGTGTGAGCGCCTTGTAGATATTGATGAAGGAATTCAAGAATGGCGCTACCGCCATGTGAAAATGGTAGAGCGCACAATTGGACACAAAATGGGCACAGGCGGTTCTAGTGGCACTAGCTATTTACAGAGCACGCTTTTCAATCCTGTATTTGTGGATCTTTGGGAAATCAGATCGCGCTTTTAGTTAGGTAAGCCTTTGAGAACTATTTCGTCTAGAGGTTTACGTACTCTGGGGGCTAATTCGCGCTGTGCTGTAGCTTCATCTAATTGTTCAACTCCAGCTTGCTTTCCTATCGCTACAACAACAACTGGCGCTAACGCAGAATCAATTGAAAGATTCTTTATTGCTAATTCCTTTTCAAATCCTGCCATTTGGTGTGCGACATATCCGCGGCTATGGGCTTCTATGGTTAATTGAGAAACAGCTAAAGCGCAGTCGTATGTGTAAGAATTGTTATCACTTCCATCTTCATTCTTTGTAACTCCAGCCACTACAACAAGAAGTGATGCTCGCTTTGACCAATTTTGGTTGAAAGGGCGAAGAGATTCTAAAATATTTGAAAATGTTGCATCTCCGCGTTGACCTATAAAGAAGCGCCATGGCTGCAAATTATTTGCCGAAGGTGCCCATCGCGCAGCTTCTAGTAGGGCAACTATTTCATCTGACGAAAGCATCACAGATTCGTCGAGTGAGCGAGGGCTCTTTCGCTCTGCAAGTATTGGGTGAATCGGAACTGAAGTATTAGCGCTCATGAAAGGCGAGTCTATATGAGGACTAGAGCGGACGCGACTTCGTAATGAGCAATTTTTCTCCATATGCATTTGCTGCAATATCTATTCTTCTATTTCTGTAATTTTCTGATGCATTACTAATGAGATGTTCAAATCGTGTTTCACCTTTAATGAGTTCTCTTAGTTGGGCTGCATCAGTCTGATCACCGAAAACTGGTTCTGTATTTTTTATAACTTCAACAACGATATGTGGGTGCAAGAATCGATATACAAGTGCAAGTCGGCGTAATCCTAAATTTGCAATATGACGTAATCCTCGGTTTATATGATCTTGAATAATCAAGCGTGTATAAGTGAATTTTGCAGGTTTGTTCGTATTTGATTTTGTTGCTAATTCGAAGAGTATCTTGGCAATTTCTGCTCCTCCATGTGCAGCTGGTAATTCCTTACATTTTTTCGAGAGGCGTTCACGTGTTCCAGAATCTTGTAACTGGCGTACTTTTTCAGTGATATCGGCTAAATTGCTTTGGTCAGCGCGCAATGCAAAACCTTTGTCGTGACACCATCGTGCGCGAGCTTCTTGATCATCCGTTCCTCGAATATTTGAGACGAAAACGGTAGGAAGGCCGGCAGGGAGCAGTTCGTGGACTCCGTTATATCCAGTTGCACAGACTCCTGCATCAAAGGCATGAAGTACATTTGCAAGCGGGAAATATCGCAAAACCTTTATATCCAAACCATTTGGCGCTAGTGATTTTCCATCTTTATCTGTTGGGGCTTTTGTAAGCACTACTTGCAAATCTTTCCAACCAAGCAAACCTGATAATGCCGCACTCATCTTCTCATTTACATCGCTATCACCAGTTCCTAACTGAACCAATACAGCTGGGCGATGTGAATCTATACCTAAGGCTTTTCGTGCATCATCTCGCGACATTGCCTGTGATGGCTGAAAAAGAGATACGGGAGATGTGAGTACAGAATCTTTACGATTTGCTGTTGGTCCATGATCGTACTCGCGAGCAATATCTCCAGGCTCAATAATGCGATCCATCATTCGTGATTGCAAACCTAATATAAATCTCTGTGGCTTTTTCTGCCATAAACCGCGACGTACCCAAACAAGTGCAACGTGTGAATTTGAATTCTTTGCCGCAATGACACCTGGATAAGGAACAACACCATCAAATGAGAGCACTGTTGCACCAGTCTCTTCAATTAATGCAAGTAGGCGATCACGAAGGTATCTATCCCACTTTTCACGTGACATCCATCCGCGATCGCGACCAGGGATATATTCGCAACGAATTCCCATATATGAAGGGAGTTCTGCAATTCCCCCAGCCATTGAAACAATAATTGGATTTGCAACTTCTTTGAGTGCAAGTGCGACCGCGCTTGCTCGAGCTAAGTGACCCATGCCCACACCATTACTGGTTGCGAGAATAATTGTGGGCTTTGACATGTTTCGTAGCCTACCTAATAGGGATAGCTATTTTCCTTAGGAAAGGGCTAGCAACTGCAATAGTCGCCCGCATTCATCGGCAACTTTATTTCTAGCGCTTTTTACATACTTTCGAGGATCAACAATTTTCGAATCGGAGTTTAGAACTTCACGAATTTCATCAGTGAAAAGATGGTTGAGATGTGTAGCAATATTTACCTTGCGGATTCCAGCTTTTACCGCCCTTTGTAAATCTTCATCATTGACCCCGGATGAGCCGTGAAGCACTAAAGGAACTTTTACTGTATTAGCGATCTGAGAGATCAATTCAAAATCTAAGGTGGCATCTCGGGTGGTCATCGCATGGGAACTTCCAACAGCTACAGCTAAGAGATCTACGCCTGTTGCCTCAACAAATGCTTGTGCTTCGCTGGGATTAGTTCTAATACCTGGTGCGTGAACACCATCTTTACCGCCCACTTCGCCAAGTTCAACTTCAATTGTCGCTCCATATTGCCTACAGAGTTGCGCCATACGAACACTTGCTCGCACATTGCTTGCGTAGTCCAACTTGGAGCCATCAAACATAATGCTGTCGAAACCTAGGTCGAGTGCTTCTTGCACCAATAATTCGCTCTCTGCGTGGTCTAAATGTAAGGAGACATTTACCAATGAATCTTGCGCGATCGCTTTTGATGCAAGTGCAATTGGTTTAAGGGCACCGTGGTAATCAACACAATTCTGACTAATTTGTAATACAACTGGAAGTTTCACTTTTTCTGCACCAGCAACAATTGCTTCTGCATGTTCAAGGAGAATAACGTTGAATGCTCCCACTGCAGCGCTATTTTTTAGTTCTCCTGAAATAATTTTAAGTGGATTAAGTTGAGTCATGTTAGGCGATAACTATTTCTATTCCGAGTTTGCGTAATTCCTCTAACATTTTTTCATCTGTTCCAGAGTCAGTAATGATCGTATTAATCTGATCTGCAGCGCAGATTGTTGCAAATGCAGTGCGAGTAAATTTCGAACTATCTGCAACGACGACAACTTTCTTTGAACGTTGGACCATTTGACGATTTACTTTTGCTTCATCTTCATGGTTGGCAGCAGCGCCCATGGTTGGATTGAATGCACTCACGCCAAGAAAGGTGATATCAATGTTTACTTCTTTGAGGACTTCTTCTGCAAAGGGACCAATCAATTCATATGATTGTGGGCGCGCAACACCACCGGTAACAACAATCTTTATTTGATGGCGCACAGTCAGCTCTGCTGCAATATTGACTGCATTTGTTACAACTGTTAGCGCTGGTGAATGTTCTTGAGAATCACTTGGCGCGAATTCAGTTCTAGCAGCGAGCGCACGTGCAACTTCGGTAGAAGTTGTGCCTCCATTGATTCCAATTATCTGATGGCGTGTAACCATTTCGGCAGCCACTTTTGCAATTCTCTGTTTTACCTTGTCATCTTTTGCCACCTTATACGTAAGTGGCAACCCTAGGGAGCTCCCTGTTGCAACAGCGCCGCCGTGGGTGCGTGTAAGTAGTTGGCGCTTTGCTAAAACATCAAAATCTCTTCTGATCGTCGCTGCTGATACTCCAAGAATTTGGGATGCATCATCGACTTCAATGCTTCCTTTTTCTACAACAAGTTCGAGGATGCTGCTAAGGCGTTGTTGGCGATTCATGCACTTCTCCCCGCAAATGAATAGATATGCGCAAGCATATGATTGTTTATGCTCACTTTACTATACAAGTAGTCAAAATTTTTTGACTCTTTCTAATCACTCGCCTAGGGTTTCTCTTTATGAGTAACAAGATTGCCTGCGAATATGCAGATGCAGAGATTGCGTCACAACCATCTATCTGGGCACAAGTTGCTGACTTCGCCCCAACTTCACTCCATCTTCTACCTGAAAAGGGCGAGAAAGTTGCAGTAGTTGGCTGTGGAAGTTCTTGGTTCATGTCGATGGCATATGCATCACTTCGTGAAGCTGCTGGTCATGGTGATACTGATGTCTATGTTGGATCGGAAATGAATTACGAGCGCAAGTACGACAAAATCGTTTCAATTTCGCGCTCAGGTACAACAACTGAAGTTGTAAAGATGTTAGAAAAAACAAAAATTCCTTCAGTTATGTTGACATCAGTTCACGGTTCCCCCGTCACCGAGTTTGCAACGCATTCAATTGTCATGCCTTTTGCCGATGAGAAATCAGTACTACAAACTCGTTGGGCAACTGCTGCACTTGGTTTATTGCGAATGCATTTAGGTTTTGATCTTCGTTCGATTATCAAAGATGCACAAGAGGCTCTCACATGTGACCTAGGTGATTTAGTAAATGTTGAACAAATAACTTTTCTAGGTCGTGGTTGGACAATTGGGCTTGCACAAGAAGCAGCGCTGAAAACTCGTGAATCTTCTCAATTTTGGGCAGAGGCATATCCCGCACTTGATTACCGCCATGGACCGCTTTCAATTTCAGAACCAGGACGCGCTGTATGGGCATTTGGTGAAATTCCAGAAGATTTGATTCGAGATATCAAAAAGACTGGCGCGCTATTTGAAAGTAGCACGCTGGACCCAATGGCTCATCTAGTCAAAGCACACCGAGTAGCTATCGCCATCGCGAAGAAGCGTGGATTGGATGCAGACAATCCGCGAGGTCTGTCACGATCCATCATTTTAGATAAGTGATTTAGACTAGCCAGCGTGAAACTTGTCGCGGCTGTCGATGTTGGTGGGACAAGTATCAAGGGTGCCTTGGTAGATGCTGACTTACGCATCATTGCAACTGCTAACGTACCAACTCCACATCAAGATTTAGATGGAAGTAAGACTGTAAAAGTAATTAGCAAACTACTTTCACAATTAGCATCACCTGGTGAAATCAAAGCAGTTGGATTAGCAGTACCTGGTGCACTCGATGAGAGCAATGGAATATCTAGATGGTCAGGAAATTTGGGATGGAAGAACCTACCAATTCGTGACTTACTTGCTCGTGAAGTAAATATCCCTGTCGCATTTGGTCACGATGTTCGCACCGGTGCACTTGCCGAACTTCGAAAAGGCGCTGCCAAAGGTGTCAATAACGCAATCTTTATCCCCATTGGCACTGGTATTGCTGCTGCGCT
>CAIZHT010000178.1 GCA_903932885.1 uncultured Actinomycetes bacterium | reverse complement strand
CACGCGCAATGCAATTTCTCCTCTATTAGCTATGAGTACGCGCTTCATACCATTTCCTTTACTTCTGGCCATGAATAGCCAAGCTGGTTCATCGCTTTGCGCAAGAATGGCATAGAAATTCCAACAACATTTGTGTAATCACCTTCGATAGATGGAATAAAAGGGGAACTAAATCCATCGAGAGTGAAGCCACCTGCAACATGGAGAGGCTCACCAGAAGCAACATAATCATCTATCTCTTCATCGGTCATATCCGAAAAAGTAACTTTGGTTGTGACACGATCCGAAATCTCAATATCTTTGGTTGTATCAATTACGCAATGGCCAGTGTGCAAATATCCAGAGTTACCTCGAACTCGTGATGCACGCTCTTTTGCAATTGCAGGCTCTCCAGGTTTTCCTAGTGATTCGCCTTCAAATTCAAATGTAGAGTCACAACCAATAATAATTGCAGGAAAATCAATCTGGTCACGAATAGTGTGCGCCTTCGTTATCGCAAGAGCAATCACCATGTCGGCAGGTGCGAGTGAGTTGAAAAATGGAGTCTCCTCATCAACATGACTCACCATAATTTTTGGTTTCAATCCGGCAGATTCCAACAATCGACGCCTAGATGCAGATTGAGATGCAAGAACAACTGTTGGCATTTATGAATTATTCCTTGCCCCAAAAGTAATCTGATGTGGCAGAGGTTGACGTAACTGAGGCAAGCCAAAGACGCTGCGCTTGATTACTGGCTCTAGCTTTTCAGGTGGATTGGCAATGAGTGCCTCTCGAATTGCTTCCACTTCTTGTGGTGTCGGATTTCCAGATGTAATAGTGAATTTCATTAGAGTGGAATGTTTCCGTGTTTGCGTGCTGGTAATGAATCTCGCTTTGTCTTCAATGTTCTAAATGCCTTTGTTATATATGCACGAGATTGATTTGGTTCGATAACTGTGTCAATGATTCCACGCTCCGCGGCAAGATATGGATTAGCGAGTGTTTCGTTGTATTCCTCAACTAATTCGGCACGCTTTTTCTCAGGATCTTTTGCATCGCTCAATTCATTACGGTAAAGAATATTCACAGCACCTTGAGCGCCCATCACTGCAATTTCTGCAGTTGGCCATGCAAAGTTAATGTCGCTGCCTAAGTATTTAGAGCCCATAACAATAAATGCGCCACCGTATGCTTTTCGTGTAATAAGGGTGACAAGTGGAACTGATGCTTCAGCGTAGGCATAGAGCAATTTAGCTCCACGGCGAATAATGCCGTTCCACTCTTGTTCCGTTCCAGGCAAGAAGCCTGGTACATCTACAAGAGTAAGAATAGGAATATTGAATGCATCGCAGAAACGTACAAAGCGTGCTGCTTTTTCACTTGAATTTATATCGAGCGTTCCAGCTAGTTGTTGTGGCTGGTTAGCAATTATTCCAACTGACTGGCCTTCAATACGACCAAAACCAACAATGATATTTGGGGCATAGAGGGCATGTACTTCTAAAAATTCGCCTTCATCTAGTAAGGCATTGATAAGAATCTTCATATCGTATGGCTGATTAGTGCTATCGGGAATAAGAGTATCTAGGGCAATATCGGATGCTTTCTTTTCCAAAAGTTCAGTAGGAGGAAGTTGTGGAACGCCATCCATATTGTTGCTAGGCAAGTAGGAAAGAAGAGCCTTTACGTAATCGATTGCATCTTCTTCACTCTCGGCCAAGTAATGTGAATTACCAGTGCGTGTGTTGTGAGTATGAGCGCCGCCAAGTTCTTCCATGCCGACATCTTCACCAGTCACGGTCTTTATAACATCTGGGCCAGTAATAAACATGTGTGAGGTTTCATTGACCATAACCGTAAAGTCAGTGAGTGCGGGTGAGTAGGCAGAT
>CAIZHT010000177.1 GCA_903932885.1 uncultured Actinomycetes bacterium | reverse complement strand
GATGGAACACCACGCAAGGTTCTTGATGTAACAAAGGCAAAATCGCTAGGTTGGTCTCCTGCAATATCTCTTAGAGATGGAATTGCATCGGCAATGAATTGGTATAAAGAAGCAACAGCAAAGGGAGTCAGTCGGAGATGAAAAGTAAAGTCGCACTGATTACAGGTGTTACAGGACAAGATGGTTCGTACCTCGCTGAACTCTTATTGAGTAAGGGCTATGAAGTTCACGGCCTTATTCGCCGAAGTAGTACTTTCAACACATCGCGCATTGACCATATTTATCAGGATCCACACGATCCAAATCCTAAGTTGTTCTTGCACTATGGGGATCTTATAGATGGCGTTGGTCTTACTAATCTCATTCGTGAAATCAAACCTGATGAGGTCTATAACCTTGGTGCGCAATCACACGTGCAAGTTTCTTTCACGATGCCTCAATACACAGGTCAAGTAGATGCTGTTGGAGCAGTCGGATTATTAGAAGCACTACGAAGTGCTGATACCAATGCACGTTTCTATCAAGCGAGCACATCGGAACTTTATGGATCAACTCCACCACCACAAAACGAAGAGAGCCCTTTTCATCCTCGCAGCCCATACGCAGCAGCAAAATTGATGGCGTATTGGTGCACAGTCAATTACCGCGAGGGTTATGGAATGCACGCGACAAATGGAATTCTTTTCAATCATGAATCACCACGACGCGGTGAAACATTTGTAACTCGTAAAATTACTCGCGCTGTTGCAGAGATTGCAAAGGGATCAAAAAAGAAGTTGTTCCTTGGAAATCTTGATGCAGTACGCGACTGGGGATATGCAAAGGAATATGTTGAATCAATGTGGCTTATGCTTCAAAAAGATAAGCCTTCAGATTATGTAGTTGCAACAGGTGTCGGCGCGACGGTAAAAGATTTCGCAGAAGCTGCTTTTTCACACGCTGGACTCAATTGGCAAGATCACATTGAAGTCGATCAAAAATATATTCGTCCAACTGAAGTTGATGCCCTTATTGGTGACCCATCGAAGGCCACAAAAGAATTGAATTGGAAAGCAACTACCCACTGGAAAGAGCTAGCAGGCATCATGGTTGATGCCGATATCGCTGCAAAATAAGCATTTCATCCATGAGAGGATTACGACATGGGAATTAAAGAGCAATTACAGAGCGATCTAACTGAAGCGATTCGCAGCCGAAACGAAATAGTTTCAGGCACGATTCGTATGGTTCTAACATCTATACGTAACGAAGAGGTCTCTGGCAAAGAAGAGCGCACTCTCGCAGATGCAGAAATCATTACTGTTCTAACTCGTGAGGCAAAGAAACGCCGTGAAGCAGCCGATGCATTCGCCGATGCAGGTCGCGCCGATAAAGCAGAACTTGAAAAAGCCGAGGGTGAAGTTATTGCGAAATACTTGCCTGCTCAGATGAGTGAAGATGATGTGAAAAAACTTGTGGCGGCAGCAATTGCGCAATCAGGTGCTGCGGGCCCTGGCGATATGGGCAAAGTTATGGGAATTTTGAAGCCTCAAGTTGCGGGCAAAGCCGATGGCGGTCTAGTTTCAGGCTTAGTAAAAGCGGCACTAGCAGGGGGAAACTAATATGAAATTTGAATATGCAACCGTTCCATTGCTATCGCATGCAACCAAACAAATTCTTGATACATGGGGATCTGATGGTTGGGAACTAGTACAAGTTATTCCTGCACCAGGTACTGGTGAGCAGCTAGTTGCCTACATGAAGAGAGAGATCAAATGAGTACAGATGTCCGCGCAAAACTTGCTGAACTTGGTTTAACTCTTCCCGTAGCAGCGCTTCCAATTGCTGCTTATGTTCCTGCCGTTCGCACAGGAAATATCGTTTTTACTGCAGGCCAATTGCCGCTAGTTGATGGCGCAATGGCGCAGACAGGAAAAACTGGCGGAGATGTCAGCGTAGAACGCGCAAAAGAACTTGCTCAGATTTGCGCACTGAACGCACTTGCTGCAGTTGAACTCGTTGCAGATATAAATAAAATTGTTAAAGTTGTGCGCGTAGTTGGATATGTCAATGGAGTTGCTGGCTTTGTAAATCATCCAGCCGTAGTCAATGGTGCAAGTGAATTATTTGTACACATTTGGGGCGATGCAGGAAAGCATGCACGTTCAGCCATTGGTGTTGCAGAACTTCCGCTCAATTCTCCTGTAGAGATTGAGCTAACAGTCGAAATTTCCGACTAG